>JAUYCY010000114.1 GCA_030692055.1 Candidatus Omnitrophota bacterium
AAAAGTTGATGTAGTTATTGTTGGTGCGGGAGTGGTTGGTTTGGCAATTGGCGCAAAGCTTTCTAAATCAAACCGCTCATTATATGTAATAGAGAGGCATGATTCCTTTGGCCAGGAAACTAGCTCAAGGAATAGCGAAGTTATACATGCCGGAATTTATTATCCCGAAGGTTCTTTAAAAGCGCAGTTATGTGTTAAAGGCAATAGAATGCTTTATGAGATTTGCGCCAAGAACGGCGTTAGCCATAAAAGGATAGAAAAGCTGATTGTCGCAACAGATGAAAAAGAGCAAGTTGATTTAGCTAACCTTTTAGAAAAAGGCGTAAACAACGGCGTCAAGGGTTTAAAAATTTTATCCAAGCAAGAATTTAAAAAACTTGAGCCAAACGTGCAAGCCCGCGTGGCAATATATTCTCCTAATACCGGCATCATCGATACGCATAATCTTATGAAATATTTTGAACAGCTTATAAAGAATAATGGAGGAGAAGTAGTTTATGGTTGTTGCGTGGTGGGACTAGAGAAAATAGCCGAAGGGTATGAGGTTAGCGTAAAAGATGCCACTGGTGATGCTTTTAAGTTTTACGCCCAAGTGGTGATTAATAGCGCTGGCCTAGAGTCAGATTCTATTGCTAAAATGGCAGGCATAGATATTGAAAAGCAAAATTACTGTTTAAAATATTGTAAGGGGCAGTATTTTAGAGTAATAAATTCTAAAAAATGTGTTTTAACCGATAGATTAATCTATCCTGTTCCGCACGAGAAGGCGTCCGGATTAGGAGTGCATGTGACAAAGGATTTGGCCGGCGGCATGCGTTTAGGCCCGGATGTGCACTATATTGATAGAGATAAGGTTAATTTTGACGTTGATTTAAGCCAAAGAAAGGTGTTTTTTAAGTCAGCCATAAAACTTTTACCGTTTTTGGCGGAAGAAGATTTAGTGCCCGATACCGCTGGCATTCGGCCTAAGCTGCAAGGTGAAAACGATGATTTTCGCGATTTTGTGATTAGAGAAGAAAGCGCCTTGGGGTTTTCCGGTTTTATTGATCTTATAGGTATTGAATCCCCGGGTTTTACCGCTGCGCCAGCCATAGCCGAATATGTGGCTGAAATTATAAAGCCGTTATTATCGTGAAGAGAGGTTAATAGTTAGAGGAGTACTTAGTGAATCGAATTTTAAACAGGCTAAAAAATGATTTTAAACCGTCATGAGACGGTTTTACCTTTGAAGTCTTTAATAAATAAAGGTATAATATTAAATTAACGAGTTAGAATTATGCTTTTATCAATAATTATACCAGCCTACAACGAGGAAAAACGAATAGGCCCAACCCTCGTTCAAATTAACTCCTTTTTAAAAAACAGAAGCTATAATTGCGAGATACTAGTTATTGATGACGGTTCAGCCGATAATACGATGAAAAAAGCAGAAAAAAGTAGTTTATTTACAGAAAATAAATCAAGAGTTATAAGTAACGGCACTAATGGAGGTAAGGGTTTTTCGGTTAAAAACGGGATCCTAAACAGCCATGGAGAATATGTATTAATTAGTGACGCGGATTTATCTACCCCCATAGAGGAAGTCGATAAGCTTTTTAAATATATTGATAAAGGTTTTGATATCGCTATTGGTTCGCGCAGCGTCAGCACTTCTGAAATAAAAGCCCATCAACCATGGCACCGTGAACGCATGGGTAGAATTTTTAATTTTTTTGTAAGGAAAATACTTGTTAGTGACTTTAATGACACTCAATGCGGCTTCAAGCTTTTTAAGGGTAATATCGCAAGGGCTATTGCCGCACAGCTAAAAATAGATGGTTTTTCTTTTGATGTAGAAATGCTTTATATAGCAAAACAAAAAGGATATAAAATAGCAGAAGTCGGAGTTATGTGGAATAATTCTGCTCAAAGCACCGTAAGAGTTTTTGGCAGTTCTTTGAATATGCTTTTAGACCTTTTAAAAATTAAATCATTGCACAGATAAGAGATAAATGTTTAGCTGTTTGAGTAAAAAATTCTGGCTTAACTATACATTTTGAGCGACGCTCATTTTGTATAGTTAAGAAGTAAATGTTTAGCTTCTTGAGGAGTTTTTCTGGAAGATATTGCTTTGCAACAAGTGTAATTTCAAAAAGAAGCATTGCTTTTTTTTGAAATTAGGAAAAGAAGAATGCCTTACAATGTAAATGTTTAGCTTTTTGAGTAGTTTCTGGAAGATATTGATTTGCAACAAGTTGCAATTTTTGAATTATTTTATCAAAAAAGTTTATGGTTTTCATAATACTTTTGTATTCCAATAACTTAGAAAAACGTCTACTCCAAACACTAAACAAATACGATAAGACTATCTGCGACATAAACAATAATGTCTTGAAATTTAGATATAACTAAACTATAATACATAATATGTATAACTACTTACAGTTAAGAGAAATATTTCATTTAGAATTCCTAAGATGGTTCGGTAGAAAAGTTAAAGCAGAGTATTACACTCTTAAGGGCGGAGTGAATTTACGTTTCTTTTTTAATAGTTTTCGTTATTCAGAAGATATGGATATAGATATTGAGCGGATAAAAGTAAGCGTCCTTCGGGATAAAGTTATGGAAATACTTGAGTCTTTTACTTTTGCTGATAATTTTAGGCCATTTGGGATTATAAAGATTGTTTCTCCTGATATTACAAAAGCAAAGCAAACCGAAACAACTCAGCGTTTTAAGGTCCACCTAATAACATCTGCAGGTGAAGATCTCTTCACTAAAGTTGAATTTTCCAGAAGAGGATTTAAGAAAGGAATAATTGTTGAGCCGGTTTCAAATACAATATTACGAGCGTATAAAATATCGCCGCTATTAGCCCCTCATTATAATATTCAATCTGCTTTGGCTCAGAAAATAGATGCTATTATTTCAAGGGTTGTAATCCAGGCAAGAGACATCTTTGATTTTTATATTTTAAGTTCTCAATATAGGTCCGGTAATAGGGAGAAAATTAAGATACCCGTTGATAAACTAAAAAAAGCATATGAAAATATCTTTGAGGTTAGTTTTGAGCAATTTAGCGATACGGTGCTTTCCTATCTTTCTAAAGAAGACGTGCAGCAGTACAATTCGGCGAAAGTGTGGGATGAGATTAAGCTAAAAACCGCCGATTTTATTAAAGAACTAACCGCATGAAAGTCAAGAGACAGCCCATATTGGTTTTTATAAGAAAGTTACACCGGCCGGTATTCACCACTCATGAATTATCTTCCATTTCTGGGAAATCTTTGTCTGCTACAACCCAGGCGCTTAATTTTCTCCAAAAACAAGGTTTAGTTTTAAAAATATACCGTGGCATTTGGATAGAGCCGATGGCTGAACAAATAAGCCCCTATAAAATTATTCCTTTTTTATTCAGCCGGCAGCGCGCCTATGTTTCTTTTATCAGTGCGCTGCATTTATATGGAATTATTGAACAAATCCCTCAGGTTATTACTCTCGCTTCAACTGTCCATACAAAAGAGATTAGAACCAAGACAGGTATTTTTTCCGTCCATCGCATAGCACCTGCTTTTTTTGACGGATTCGGCTGGTATAAAGGAGAGAGTAGTTTTTTAATAGCTGATCCGGAAAAAGCATTAGTAGATTGTTTATATTTATCCGCGCGAAAGAAAAAACAATTCGGTTATTTCCCCGAGTTACATTTTCCTAAAACTTTCAGTTTTAAGAAGGCGCAGGTGTGGGCAAAAAAAATCCCTGATTCTAAAATTAAAACATACGTTTTAGAAAAATTAGGGAAGATTTCTAAAGTACAGAAACAGAATTAATTACCCCCCACGTAAGCGATGAGGTTTTTCAAGAAAATTACCTTCGGTAATAACTATTTAGGTTATTTTCAGTGGTTAGGAAAGTTTTACTTGTGCCCTTTAGGGTATACTTTCCTATACCATAAAAAAAATTACCTTTTACTAGGTATTATTTTTTTTGGGCTTATACTGCGGCTATGGGGCATAAATTTCGGCTTACCCCATCAATTTCATCAAGATGAGCCGATAGTAGTTAATCACGCCCTTGCTTACGGTACCGGAGATTTGAATCCTCATTTCTTTGCCATACCGCCGCTTACCTCATATCTTCTTTTTTTTATCTACGGGATATATTTCGCAGTAGGCTGGCTTTTAGGGATTTTTCAAAATATTGACACCTTTGCTTTTTCTTTCTTCAATGACCCCAGTACATTTTATATTTTGGGCCGGCTCTTCATTGGTGTGATTCCGGGAACCCTCGCTATTCTATTTACCTATAAGCTTTATAGAAAGATTGCTAATTCATCCGGCGGCGCATTATTTGCTTGTGCGATAGTAGCTTTCAATTTCCTTAGCGTAGCCGATTCACATTACATCTATACTGATATGTTGATGTCTTTGTTTGTTATTGTTAGCATATCGCAATTGGTAAAAACATATAATTTATCAACACTAAAAAATTACATTCTATCTGGTATATTTATCGGGCTCGCTGCCGGCATCAAATACAATGCGATTGTCCTTATGGCACCTTTTTTGATTGCGCATCTGTTTGTCTGGCGAGACAAAAAAACACAATTAATTAATCGGAAGGTGCTTTTAGGAATTATTTCTTTACTTGTAACTTTTCTTCTAATTAATCCTTTTGCCCTGTTTGATTTTAAATTTTTTATCAAATCTTTCGCAACGCAAGCCGGAGCTTCCGGCTATGTTGGTTGGCTCCACCATATTTTATATTCTTTAAAAGAAAGCATAGGTATGCCGTTTTTTATCTTAGGCTTGGCCGGAATGCTTTTGTTATTGCTGAGAGACAGAAGGAAAGGCTATTTATTGTTTTTATTTCCTTTTCTTTTTTATCTGCACTTAGTTTTTATTAGCCAGCGTTTCCCCAGGTATGTTATTCCCTTGATACCATTTTTTGCAATAGGCAGCGCTTGGTTAATCTTTGAATATTTAATTCCTAGAATAAACACGATTTTTGCCAAAAGGTTTGTTGTGGCGTTACTTTCTTTATTTTTCATACCATTACTGATAAAATCTATCAAAGCCGATATTCTATTTAGTTCAAGCGATACCAGGGTTGAGGCGGCCGAATGGATCAAAGCCCACCTAGATTCTAAAGACCGCATTGCCGTAGACCACACTTTTTTTAGGCCAACCATCATACAGAATGAACAACAGCTTAAAGATAAATATGGTTTGCTTGGTAGGCAGCAGGGCTTAGAAAGAATTAAAGATAATAAATTTCGATTGATGCTAGAAGCGCAAAAACAAACGATAGGATATTATTTGTATTTTTTAAGCCGTAATCCACAAAAGCAAGGCCAGTTTTTAGCTACGATGCCGGCTTTATCATTCGATTTAAATATTTTAAAAAGTATGGGGATAAATTATATAGTGATAAATTATGCAGATAGGCAAAAAGGTACAGAATGTTTTTATCAAAGCCTTAGAAATAACGCTAAGTTAATAATTTCTTTTAGCCCTTATAGCGATAGTTTAATAAGGTTTTCTTACGATATGATCGCGAATACTTCGCTGCCGCTTTTATCAAAAGAAATTTTTAGCAGGGATAAATCCGGCCCGGCGCTTGAAATTTATCAATTAATTAAATGAAGAAACATTTAGGCTTTATTCTGTTCTTTAGTGCTGTAATCCTTATTTTTCTGGGCAAGCTTATTTTTATGAAAGCTGCTTTTTTAGGTGGAGATTATTTAGTCCAGTTTTACCCTTGGAGTAAAGTATACTCATACGCGCTAAAGAATTTTGTTTTCCCTTTCTGGACACGTTATATTGGAAGCGGTTTTCCTCTGCTGGCGGAGGGACAAGTCGCCGGCCTTTATCCCTTCAATATTATAATGTTTTTCCTCTTGCCTTGCGATATTGCTTATAATTATTCAATTATTTTACATTTTATACTGGCCGGTGTATTTACCTATATATATACCCGCGAAATAGGCGCAGATGCGTGGGGAGGGGCTTTATCGGCACTTCTTTTTTGCTTTGGCAGCGCATATGCGGGATGCTTTGTCAACACCGCTACGGTTGTAACTGTTACATGGGTACCACTATCTTTTTTTCTTTTTGAGAAATATTTTAAAAGCAAAAAAAGTTTTTTCCTTATTCTGATAGGAATCATCTTGGGAGTGCAGTCTTTGGGTGGCGCGGCTCAAATGGCCTTTTATAGCGCCATTTTTTATATAATATATTTTATTTGCGCATTAGTTGCGCGCAAGCAGCTTACCTTTAAAGATATCGTATTAATTGCAATTTCGTTATTTATCGCAGCGATTATATTTTATCCGCAATTTATTCTAAGTTTACCTCTTCTTCAACTTTCGGGACGTTCAAGCACCTCATTGGGGTTTGCGCTTTGGGGCTCTTTTAATCTTTTTAACTTTATAAGTATTTGTTTTCCTTCTTTAGTTTTTTATGGCGCGCAGTTTTATGTGGGAGTTCTCACTATTCTCTTTTTGATCGCAGCGCTTTTATGTTTAAAAAAAGAACCAAAAATAAAACAACTTTTTATTATGCTTTTATTTTCCATTTTCTTTGCGTTGGGAGCATATAACCCTTTGTACGTGCTTATTTTAAAAATGACAAAGGTGTATAGTTTGAGAAACCCCTCAAAGTTCATATTTTTTGGCGTTTTCGCCGTTTGTGTATTGTCCGGTTGGGGTTTTACTAAATTTTTTGCTCAAGACAGCCAAGCCTTTAGGAAAAAGACAGCTAGAATATTTGTTATATTTATAAGCAGCATGTTAGCATTTTTATTTTTTGTGAAAACAATATTGATCTTATTTAGGGATAAAATTATACGGCTTGGTGAATGGTATGCAACCAAATATATTTTTGGAAAAGAACACCACCGATATGGTTTAGAAACCTATCTTAAGAAAATAGAAAATTTTTATGAACAGCTGCTTCAGAGCTCTTCTTTGGCTAATATTTTTCTACTTGCCTCAGTTGTCCTGTGTATTATTTCTTTGATGGTTTGCGTATATTTGTTAAAGAAAAACAGATTAAGGCCTTTTTACAAAACTATATTTATGGGCTTTATTTTTATCGATATTTTTATTTACAGTTTCTACGGTACAGGTTTTAGGGGTAACATAAAATCTTTTTCATATCTAAAGCCTACTCACAATAATATTTTAGAGTTTTTAAAATCTGACAAAGAACTTTATAGGATTTTACCTTTTGGCGTAGTTGGCGAAAATATGCCCTTGTGGTTAAAGCCAAACGCAAATATACTGGTTGGTATTGACAGTATAGCCATATATACCCCCCTTGCGCAGTCGAGCTATAAGGGCGCACTTTCTTCTTTAGAGGTGGTGGATGATTCCTTAGGTTTAATTTTGCCGCAAGAAAAAGCTTTAAAAGAAAATCAATACCTGCTCGGACTGCTTAACATTAAATATGTCGTTTCTACCAAATCTATTTCTTTTGACTTTTTAGAAAAGGTTATAGAAGAGGGGGGAGTTTTTCTTTATCGCCTTAAAGAATATTTACCAAGAATATTTTTTACTGGCATTTTAGAAGGTGAAATAAGAGAACAAAAAATTCCGTATATAAAGATAGTTAAGTACGAAAGCGGTTTAGCCGAAATAGAAGTTTTATCTGATAAGAAAGGATTTTTGATTTTTTCCGAAAATTATTATCTGGGATGGAAGGCCTATGTCGATGGACTAAGCAAAGAGATCATAAAAGTTAAAGGTTTAGTCCAGGGTGTTGCCGTAGAAGAGGGAAAGCACACAGTAGTTTTTAAATATAAGCCGACTTATTCTTTTAGCAAAGAATGAAGACGAAAATCGTAGTTGCACTATTATTTGCCATATTCGCGGGTTTAGCAATATCCAGTATGCTGCAGCAGTCAGGTACCTGCGATGAGATAGCGCACCATATACCGGTGGGTGTTGTAATGATGACTAAGGGCGACCTGAAACTAGATACCTCGCAGCCACCCTTATCGCGATATATCACAGCTCTTCCTGTCGTATTATTTCTTAACCCACGATTACCGCAAAACCGCGCAGAGTGGCGGACAGACGATAGAGCTTCCTTTGGAAGAGATTTTTTCTTTAAGTATAATAATCATCCTAAGCAGATGCTTTTTGCCAGCCGTCTCATGATAGTATTCGTTGGTTTATTATGCGGTTTGGTTGTTTTTCTGTGGTCAAGGAGCTTATTTGGGCTTAAGACCGCTTTGTTTAGTTTGTTTTTGTATGTTTTTTCGCCCGATATATTAGCTCATACGCAACTTGCAACCACGGATATGGCGGCTACTTTTTTTATACTACTAAGTATTTATATTTTTTGGCGTTTCGTTAACAATCAAAATAATTTTAATCTTACGGCCGCAGGAATAAGTTTAGGCCTTGCGCAGCTTTCAAAATATTCCGCATTGATTCTATATCCCATTTTTATTTTACTTTTTATTTTTGTTTTCCCTAAAATAAAACAACAAAAAGGAAAAAATATTTTGCTGCAAGCGCTATTAATTTTTATGATCTCAATTATCGTTGTATGGGGTGGATACGGTTTTCGTTTAGAGCCAGTTTTAAAAGATGCTATGCGGCAAAATGAAAAGTTAGAACTTATTAATGCAAAGGTGTCGTCATTGCCATTCTGGAATGAAAATGCTAAAAATAAGCTGGATAATTTTTTATTGCACGTCCCAGTACCCCTAGGGGAACACATTTTGGGCACAATGGGAATTTTTCGACACGAGGAGCGTGGTCACAGGACTTATTTTTTAGGCACATGGTCTGAAAAAGGAAACATACTATATTTCGCAGTAGCTTTTCTTATCAAAATGCCAATTCCCATTATTTTTTTCTTGGCAACAGGCCTTTTCGTTTGTCTTTGCAAAAAGTCAAGCCCCGAAAACTATTTTTTAATTCTTCCGCCGCTTGTATATTTTATTGTTGCGCTGCTCTGCGGTTTGCAAATTGGAGTCAGGCATCTATTGCCCATGTATCCATTTTGCTTTATGATAGCAGCAAGAAGTATTTCTCTTGCACGTTATAAAAGTTTTGCATTTATTCTTATTCTAGTTTCTCTCTGGTACGCGGTAAGTTCATATATGATTTGGCCGCATTATTTGAGTTATTTTAATGAATCTGTGGGCGGCCCAAATAATGGATGGAAATATTTGCGCGATTCAAATATTGATTGGGGACAAGACCTTCCGGCACTTGGAGAATATATAAAAAAGAATAATATTAATGAAATTAGTTTTTTATATTTTGGACAAGATAACCCTAGTTTATATGGAATAAATTTTAAAAAATTTAGCAACGAAGAGTTTATAAAACCAGAGAATAGAGTCTATGCAGTCAGCGTTCAATGTTTAGATTCTATAACTTGGACTAAAAATCTGTCGCCCACCGCAAAAGCCGGCTACTCTATATTTATATATGATTTCAGGAAATGAGCCGTAAGCTATAACGAGCCTTACGCATTACTCAGTGTATTGAGTAATTTGTTGACAAAGAATATGGTGTATGTTATCATTGACACATGAAAAATTATATTAGGCAAACCCTCTACCAACAACTTTCAAAATCTTTATCAGATAAAACAAATCTTATACAAGCTGTTATTGGGCCTCGGCAGGTAGGCAAAACAACCTTGGCTTTACAGTTGTTAGAGAAATGGAATGGCCCAAAAATTTATGATACTGCGGATCAGATAAATACTCCCTCTGTAGAGTGGATTCGTCTTCAATGGGATAAAATTAGAGGGCTGTATAAGAATATCAAAGGCAAACCGCTTCTTATCTTGGACGAAATCCAAAAAATACCTAATTGGAGCTCAGTGGTTAAAAAACTTTTCGATGAAGATCGTAGATTTAACCATAATATACGCGTAATTATCCTAGGGTCTTCGGCGCTTCTTATGCAACGGGGGCTTTCTGAAAGCCTTGCGGGGCGTTTTGAAATACACAGGCATAATCAATGGTCTTTTTCTGAATGCCAAGACTGTTTTTCACTAAGCTTTAATGAATATATTTTTTTTGGAGGATATCCTGGGGCTCTCTTTATCAGAAAAGACGAAGATCGCTGGGCGCGATATATAAGAGATTCTTTAATTGAGACAGTTTTGGCGAAAGATGTATTGTTGTTGTCCCCTATTTCTAAGCCAATATTGCTTAGGCAAGCTTTTGGATTGGCTATAAACTATGCAGCGCAAATCATAAGTTATCAAAAAATGTTAGGCACCTTACAAGACGCAGGCAATACAACCACTATCGCTTCGTATTTACATTTATTATCCAAAGCTTTCCTCTTGGCGCCCCTAGAGCGGTGGAGCGGCGCTAGAATTAGGCAGAGAGGTTCTATCCCCAAGATTTTGATATTTGATAATGGCCTAATTTCTTCTATGTCAGGATTGAAGTTTAGAAACGCAATAAAAAATAAATCTACATGGGGAAGATTAATAGAAAATGCTGTTGGCGCGCAGCTTTATTTTTTAACGCAAAAAATAGGTGGAGAGCTTTTTTACTGGAGAGACAGAGACGATGAAATTGATTATGTTCTTAGGGTTGGTGATAAAGTAAAAATTATCGAAATAAAATCAGGAACGTTTAACCAAGGCATACCAGCTTTTACGGCATTTAAAAAGAAATATAAAAAATGCGATCAAATAATTATTTCAAACTTAAAATCGTCAAATACCCATGATATAAAAAATATAAATTTATATGATTTTTTCAATAACCCTGAAAATATTTAATCCTACCGCCAAAGCCGGCTACTCTATATTTATATATGATTTCAGGAAGTAGAATATGAAGAAAGAGCTTGTATCAATCATAGTCCCTACTTATAAAGAAGCGGGCAACATAGAGCTGCTCACCAAAAGAATTGCTAAAGCTTTAGCCGGAGCCAAGCATGATTATGAGATACTTATAGTTGATGATAATTCTATGGATGATACGGAGCATATTGTAAAGGCCTTATCAAATAACTATCCGATAAGGCTTAAAATACGGTATGGAAACAAAGACCTATCCCAAGCTGTAGTAGACGGGTTTAGGTTAGCAAGGGGTGATATCTTTGTTGTTATGGATGCGGATTTAAGCCATCCTCCTGAAAAACTTCCTGATCTCATCGGCCCTGTGCTTAGGGAAGAATGTGATTTCAGCATAGGAAGCAGGTTTATAAAAGGGGCGGGCATCGAGGGTTTTAGTATGTTAAGGAATCTTAACGCATTCGTATCAAGGGCGCTTGCAAGACTGTTTACTAACACAAGCGATCCTATGTCGGGGTTATTCTGTTTTCGCAAAGATCTGATAAAAGACCTCTCGGTATTAAATCCTGTTGGTTTTAAGGTAGGGCTTGAAATACTTGTTAAGTCAGATATAAAAAGGATAAAAGAGATACCTTTTCATTTTGGGTTAAGGGTTTATGGGGAGAGCAAACTTTCTCTAATCCATCAGCTGGAATATATAAGACACCTTTTCCGTTTGTCGCTCTATAAGATTAAAAATAATAAACAGCAGTATATTCTTTGGCTGTTTCTATTAGCTACCCTTGTCAGGTTTGTTGGTATTGTAAGGCCTCTGCTTGGAAATTTTGCTACTAAGAATGTGGTGTATGCAATGATTGCCAAGAATTTTGCTGCTGACCCAAAAACCATTCTTTACCCAACCCTGGATGTCTTAATGAATAACAAACCTTCCCTGCATATGACAGAATGGCCTTTTTTTGCGTATTTTATCGGCCTTTTAAAAATAATTTTTCCTTTTGTCAATGTTGATATTGCAGGAAGGTTATTTTCAATAGTTTTCTTTATGATAAGTGCTTATCTGTTTTATCGTTTTTGTCGCACTCTTTTTGGTAAACCCTTGGCGCGTAATGCCGCTATATTTTATCTTTTTTTCCCTCTAGGAATAATTTATGGGCAATCGTTTCTTCTTGAGTCATCGGCGATATTTTTTATTACCGCATTATTTTTCAATATCTTACGCTGGTTAGAAGGAGCCAAAACCTTCTTGAGGGCATTCATCGTTTGGTTTTCCTTTTCAATGTTACTGCTAATGAAAATACAGATGGCTTGTCTCGCCTTACCTATCTTGGTGCTAATTTTAATGTACCAAAAGGGCCGAAACCTCTTTAGTAAACCGTCGTTTTATATCTTTTCTGCTTTTTGCCTGGCTTTGCCGCTTGGTTGGTATTTACACACCATAAATGTGGCGAATAAATTCGACAATGTTTATTTTAGTGTGATTTACAGCATAAAAATTAGAAAATTTCCTGACCCTTTGATTTTTAGCGTAGAATTTTATTTGAGGGTTATAAAAACCTTATGCAAGGAGACATTTTCTCCTGTTGGGCTGACGCTTGGGTTCATCGGCTTTTTTTTGCAGGCAAAAACAAAAAACAAGGCAAAATTTTTCGTTTATGCCTATATACTTTCGATGGCCGTTTACTCTTTGATTATGGCAAGCAAGATTTATGAAATGAATTATTATTTCATCCCATTACTTATTCCTGGAGCTATTTTGGCTGCTTTTGGATTTTCTTTCTTTAAAACAAAACCAATAAAATATATTTTATTGGCTACCTTTCTTGTTAGTTCAATTGCTATAGCGTTTAACCCTTCTTTTAAGACGACAGAAAATGAAAAGAATTTTCTTCGGATTTCAAAAGAAATAAATACAAAAATAGCAAAAGATGCCAAAATAGTTGTTTCATCAGATGGGTGCGCTATAGCTTTTCTGTATTACATAGGCCATAGGGGATGGATTGTTGGTTTAGAGCAGCAAAGCTTAACTGACCTGCAGAAAAAAGCAAGGGAATCTTTTGGCTTAGAGAACGAAACCAATCCCATAAGGCTCTTAGAGGGATATAGCAAACAAGGAGCAGATTACTATGTCTGCGATAACACATCAAATCTTAGAGCCAAAAATCCTGCCCTATACGAACATCTTATAAATAACTACCGCCCGATAGAGGAGAAAAACTATTTTTTGGTTGATTTGTCGGTAGATAAAAGTTAATGATGGAACTCTTAATATTTATAATCATTATATTTATTGCACTTGGATTAGGAAGCCTTCTTTTATGTGCATTATATAATAATCGAAGAGAAGAGATTGGATTTTATCGGGCATTTACTATTCCATTAGGGCTGGCCGCACTTTCTTATACAACCTACCTGATTGGCTCTCTGGGAATACTTTATAAGCCAGTTATAATTGCGGTTTTATTTTTGTTTTTCATTTTTTCTCTATTTGGGCTTACTTTGCATTTACCTTTACACATTAAAGACGCCTTTCCTAAGGGCAAACTGAACAGAGTTATTTTTATAGTTATAACTATGTTTATGTTGATTACTTTAGCGGGAGCAATTTCTCCGGAAATAGGCACTGATTCTTTGTGCTACCATCTTGGCATACCTAAGCAATTTATTTTACAACACCGTATTGGTTTTATCCCCTATACAATGAATTCACTATACCCCTTTTTTATGGAGATGCTTTTTACTTTAGGAATAATCTTAAAAGGTGCTATCTTAGCCAAATTATTTCATTGGTTTTGCGGAATTCTGCTTGTAGTAGCCGTATATTTATTTACGAAAAAAATAGCCAATATAAAATGTGCTTTCATAGCAGGGCTTCTGGTGATATCCAGCCCTGGCATTTTTAATGAAATGGTTTATGCCTATATTGATGTGGGATTATCTTTATATGTATCGTTGGCAGTTTTTTCTCTGATTTTATGGATAGAAAGAGAAAAAAATAGCTGTTCTTATCTTTTTTTCTCAGGTTTATTTTTAGGTTTTGCGTTAAGTATTAAATATCTTGCTTTTTATGCATTGTTTCCCCTGATAGCGGTTTTATTTTGGGAGCTGCGCAAAAAAAGAAAAGAAATAGGGGTAATCAAGCCAGTTTTATATTTTTTTCTGCCTTGTATCGGCGTGTCTTTTTTTTGGTATCTTAAATCATACTTAGTCCTGGGAAATCCTTTTTTTCCCGCTTTTAACGAATTCTTTGATACACCCATTAAATTTGACATTAAAAGGCATCTGGAAATGGGGCTGGGTAAAAGTATATTAAGTTTTTTTCTTCTCCCCTGGAATCTTGCGAGGTACCCTGAGATATTTGGAGGAAGAGGTTCGCAGGTCGGAGTGCAGTATTTATTATTATTGCCGTTTATCTATTTTGGTTTTATTTCCAGACAGAGATGGTTTAGAAAACTACTTTTTATTGCTTTAGGATATACCCTAATATGGTTTTTTCTTGCGCAAAGAGACAGATTTTTGTTTCCGGTTCTTCCTTTATATGTTGTACTGATTGCTTATTCTATTTATGCTCTGTATGCGCAAAAGAAATATATATTTTTTTTAAAGCTATCGTTTATGTTAATTTCCTTGACGACTTTATTTAATTTCGGCATATGTGCGTATCACAATCGGCATAATTATAAAGTTGCATTAGGACTGGAAAGTAAAGAAGCGTATCTTAGCCGCTGGGTAACTAACTATAAAATGGTTGAATATGTAAACAAAAACTTACCTCTCGATGCAACAATCCTTTTAATAAACGATATTAAGATATACTACTTTGATCGCTGGGTAGTTAGGGAGAATATCTTTGAAATGTGGAAGCTTTACAGACAGAAATATACTGATTCCAAAGAATTGATACAATATCTTAAAAATCAGGGATTTACGCATATTTGTTATAAGCAGACAGTAGGAGAAGATGTGCCTGCCTATTTACAGCTAATTTTAAATATAAAGATTCCGATTTATCATTACGGCCCTGTGTTAAATATCGAAACCCGCCAAAAAGAAGAATTCTTTTTATATAAACTGTAGGTTTATATCTTTGACTATTACTGACTACCACTGACCATTAAAGATAATTGTTGACAGAATTGGGTTTATTGTTATAATTGCCGAAAGTGAGGAAAACCATGGAAATAAGACCGAACGAAGTTTATACTACCGAGGAAGCCCAACAACTTCTAAAAATTAGCCCTTCTACTACCATGCGCCTTATCAAAAAAGGCTTTATTCGCACCGCTAAAATAGGGAAACAATATAGAATTATGGGTAAAGAGCTGCTACGCCTTCTTTCTCCCGAATTGGAAGATAAAGTAGGTAAAACGTATCATAAAGCAAGGCAATGGGTACATGAGGGTGTGGATGAGTAAATCAGCCAGAGACAAAAAGAATTTTCTTGTTTTCGGAAGTCCGGAAATCGGAGAAGCTGAGATTAGTGAAGTAGTGGTTTCTTTGCGTTCCGGATGGATAGGCACGGGCCCCAAGGTACAACAGTTTGAAGAGAACTTTAGGATTTATAAAAAGGCTCCTTTTGCCGTTGCTGTCAATTCCTGCACAGCCGCATTGCATCTTAGCATGTTAGCCTGTGGCATAAAACCAGGGGATGAAGTAATTACCACCGCTATGACATTCTGCAGCACTGTAAATGCGATCATTCACTGCGGTGCCATTCCTGTGCTGGCAGATTGTGACTCGGCAAATAGATGCATAGACCCTCAGTCCATCAAGGATAAGATTACCAGAATGACAAAAGCCATTATTCCTGTTCATTTTGCCGGATATGCCTGCGATATGGATGTCATAATGTCCATTGCTGATAAATATGGTTTAAAAGTAATTGAGGATTGCGCGCATGCCATAGAAACGACTTACAAGGGGAGGCATATCGGTACCTTCGGCGATTTCGGGTGTTTCAGTTTTTATGTGACAAAGAATATAATTACCGGAGAAGGCGGTATGGTGCTTACCAGAAGAAGAGAGGATGCGGATAAGATAAAGATATTGGCTTTGCACGGAATGAGCAGGGATGCCTGGAAGCGCTTTTCTGACGAGGGATATAAACACTACAAAGTAGTATATCCTGGATTTAAGTATAATATGATGGATATTCAAGCGGCCATTGGCATACACCAGCTCAAAAAAATTACGCAAAAATACAACCGCAGAAGAAAAACATGGCAATATTACCAGCAGAAATTAAAGAATTTTCCAATAGGCTTGCCGGCTGAGCCGCCGCAGCATATTCATCACGGGCTTCATCTATTTACTATTATGATAGATAAGAAAAAGACTGGTTTAGGTAGAGATGAGTTTATCTTTGCATTGTATAAAGAGAATATTGGAACAGGGGTTCATTACCAGAGCATACCCGAGCACCCTTATTATAGAAAAGCATTTGGCTGGAGACCGAAGGACTATCCTAACAGCAATTTTATAGGCAAACAGACCGTAAGTATTCCGTTTTCTTCTAAATTAAGCGATAACGATGTAGATGATGTGGTAAGAATAATAGAAAAAGTACTTAAACGTTATGGTTAAACTGGCTATTCCAATTTCTCAGTTTTTCAATGACCCCCAGTTTATAAGGGCAGTCGACGGACATGATTTTTGCTATGAAGGCAGGGAAGAGGCTTCTCATATAAAGGGCTTGAAAGAATTTCTTCTTCACTTTGATAGAGACATCATCCATCCTTGGTTGGAAGAAGATAAGAAGGCTATTAGCTCTGTATTTTTGTTCAAAAAAGATCTCAAACTTGTAACGTTCCATATGTCTTCATCCTATAGCCGGCCCAAGCTAAAAGATAATGTCTATTATCCCGGGGGCGAAGAATTTTCACAACAACAGATGTTAGATTATGCTAAAAAGAACATTTGTTGGCTAAAAAAAGTAACTGCCGGCAGAGATATAGATATAGCTGTAGAAAATAATAATTATTATTCCACTTTGGCCTACCGGCACATAACAGATGCAGATTTTATAAATGGCCTGGTAAAAGATAACGGTATATACTTTCTTTTTGATATATCCCATGCAAAGGTTACCGCCTTTAACAAAAAAATATCATATCAGAAGTATAAAACAGAATTGCCCATGGATAGAATGATTCAGGTTCATGTAAGCAGGGAAGCTTTTAATGGGAAAGGATGGGCTTATGATGCCCATGAGTTGCCGGATGCGCAGATGTTTGATGAAGTCAAGGAATTTACTCAAGCCTATCCATCGCTGCGTTATATAACTATAGAATATTATAAGAACAGGGAGAATCTTATACAGATTCTCGGGCAATATGGTCAGTTATGCACAAAATAAAAGGATAAAAATATGAAAAATGATTATTTAAGCAGATTATTCAATCTAAAAGGAAAAGTTGCTCTGGTTACAGGGGCAACTGGTCAATTGGGAGAAACCATGTGTCAGGCATATCTTCAAGCAGGTATGGGGGTTATTGGTGTTGATAAGAAGTTGGACCCATCAAGAATGACAAGTCATAAAAATATCCAGTATATTGTCATGGATATAACAAAGAAAAACTCGGTTAAAGAAGGCTTTAGAAAAATATATTCTAAACACGATAGGCTAGACGTGCTGGTGAATAATGCAGGAACAAGCGTATTCGAACCTTTTGAAAAGAGGTCAGAGAAATCTTTTGATCTGGTCATGGATGTTAATCTCAAAGGTACTTTTTTCTGTATACAAGCATATGCCCAGTGGGCTCAGAAGAGAAAACAGGACGGAAATATAATCAATATTGCTTCTATATACGGGGTGATTAGCCCCGATTCCAGGATATACACAGACTGTAAACGCAGAAATTCAGAAGTTTACGGCGCCACTAAGGCGGGAGTTATTCAGATGACAAGATATTTTGCTGTTCACTTGGCACCTTATAAAATCCGTGTAAACTGTATATCTCCTGGCGGCATATTTAACCCCCGTTTGCCCCAAGGAAAAGATTTTATAACGAATTATTCTTACCGCTGCCCCATGGGACGCATGGCGAATGTTTGCGACATTATGGGTGCCTTGCTTTATCTGTCCTCAGAAGCCTCATCTTATACCAATGGCCAGAATATGGTGATTGACGGCGGTATGAGTTGCTGGTAGTCCAACCCCGATAAATCGGGGCTGGGTAGAAAGGAGAAGATTATGGGTTGTGCTTTGAAGAGATTAAGAGATTTTGGGTTTAATACGGATAATAAAGTATACGTAGTAGCGGAGATAGGTATAAATCACGGAGGAGACATAAAGACTGCAGAAAGGCTTATAGGCTCCGCTGCTTCAGCGGGTGTAGATGCGGTAAAATTTCAGACCTATATCACGCAAAAGCGGCTAAAGAAGGATTCACCCATATTCGATATACTAAAAAAATGTGAGCTTCCTTTTAAGGCGTTCAAGGAGCTTAAAGATTGTGCTGAAGGTTATAATGTTGAGTTTTTCTCCACCGCTTTTGACGATGAGAGCATAGATTACTTAGAAAGTATAAATGTTTCTTTGTATAAAGTTGCCTCTTTTGATGTGATAAACCCCAATTTTTTAAGAAAAATAGCCAAAACTAAAAAGACGGTTATACTTTCAACTGGAATGTCAGCCTTGGATGAGATAAAAAAGGCTTATGCCATTTTATCTGAAAAGACAAAAAACATAGCCCTGCTTCATTGCATATCCGCTTATCCTACTCAAGCCAACGATGCCAATCTGGCAGCCATCTATTCTTTAAAGGATAACTTCGACTGTGTCATAGGTCAGTCAGACCACACAGACGGTATTGAAGTTCCCTTGTATGCTGTGGCTGTTGGCGCTCAGGTAATTGAGAAGCACTACAAAATATCAAAGGAGATGCATTGTGTTGATGCTTCGGTGTCGATTACAGAGGAGCAGATGAAACACCTAATCAGAAAAATAAGACGGCTGGAACAGATATTGGGAGAAGGCAGACTGGGGATAACAGATGCCCAGCAGGAATGTAAAATTTACAGAAGACAAAGTGTTGGATAAGATGAGAAAACTTTTTATTTTTCAGAAAAAATCTGATCCGGAATACTTAAAAGAGTTAAAGTTAGGTTTCAGCGCGCTTTCTAAAAAATCAGATAGTATAATGCGTATCGATTTAGACAAACTTTCCGTAGATTATCTGAGCAGAAACAATATCGATGTGGTTGTTTCAAATGGCTTGCCTGAAGAATGGTATTTTATACTAAAAAGTCTTAGGATAGTTGCCATTACCGTTGATCATCTGAAAAAATACCATAACCTCGCCGATATTGTAATAGATTTTAAGGATGCCCAGAGCAACCGCTATTTTACTGGCAAAGAATATTCGCTGAAGGTAAATAAAGATTTTGAGATAGAATTTGATGAGATAGCCAACCTATTAAAGAAGCTTTCCTGGGATTCCAGATTCTGGGATTTTCCCGTGGCATTCCTGAGCTGTAGGTATCTTACAGATAGTATAATTTACAGGATTGATAGGTTTGTCAGATCAAGCAGGACCAGATTGATAGAGTATCTCTGTAACTGTCATGACAACAGGAGCGTGAAGATGGCATCAGGGTACGGCTTCCTTTTTACCGATATTCGGCTGACTTTCGAAAAGGACATAAAAGAGAAAAATCAGATAGCGTTGGATGATGGATTAAGCTTTGCTCTGGCAAAGAAAGAGGATATAAAAAGATTAAAAGAGATAGCCAAAAATATGTATATTTATAGCAGATATTATTTTGATACTAATTTTGACAGGACAAAGGTAAGCGAGTTTTATCAGGGGTGGGTGGAAAAGGCGGTCATGGGAAGATACGATGATGAATGCTGTTGCCTTTATAAGGATAAAAGACCTTTGGGCTTCTGTACCGTAAAATATATGCCTTCACGCAATACAGCCAGAATAGGCTTGGTAGGCCTTGATAGTAGTTTCCAGGGAAAGGGCCTGGCTTTAAAATTATTTTATTCCGTGTTTAACCGACTATTGGATAAAGAGGTACATAAAGTCTTTGTAGCTACCCAGGGTAGGAATTACGCTGCCCAGCGATTATATCAACGGGTTGGTTTTCTGACCAGGGCCACAGAGCTATGGTATCATAAGTGGATATGGTAAGTGCTATAATCCAGGCCAGGATGAGTTCTTCCCGGCTACCGGGGAAGGTGCTACTTGAGATTAATGGCAGGCCGATGCTTTCTTATATGCTGGAAAGGGTTTCCTTTGCCAGGAAAATAGAAAATATTATAATAGCTACCAGTACGGACCCTTCTGACGACCCTATCGCTGAGCTTTGCAGAAAAGAAAAGGTCTTATTCTATCGGGGAAGTCTCGAAGATGTCCTTACCCGTTATTTTAAAGCAGCAGAGACATTTAAAGCAAAGACCATAGTTAGGCTTACTTCAGACTGTCCTCTGATTGACCCAGCCATGATAGATCTACTTGTGGATATATATTCAAAAGGAAATTATGACTATGTGGCTAACACCATGCCACCTTCCTGGACAGTTCCTGTAGGCATGGATGTGGAGGTGTTCTCATTCGAAAAACTTAAGCAGCTTTGGCAGGAGGTAAAAGATAAGGCCGACCGAGAACATGTAACCTTCCATTTTTGGAAGAATCCGGATAGGTTTAAACTTTTTAGATATAATCTGAAAGTCGACCTCTCCCATTTTCGTTTAACCGTAGATTATCCTGAGGATTTTGAAGTAGTCAAGGCCATATTTACGCACCTTTATCTTAAGGATTCCCAATTTGGCTTAAAAGATATAATAGATTTTCTCAAAGCTAATCCAAAAATAAAAAAGCTCAATGAGAATGTGACCGTGAGCAAAGGATGGCGCTCGGCATATTTTAGGAAAAAACAAGAAAACTACCTTCGGTAATAACTATTTAGTCCAACAGGCTAGCCGTAGGCTGCCTGCTGGGTAGGTTATTTCAGCCCCGTTGCTATAGATAATAATACATTAAGGTTCGGGGCGTCCCGCACCTTAATTTTTATATTCAGGGTAACGGGACAGTGGTTAGACCCTTCCTTTTCCGCCAGGGGCGGATCAGCCTACGGCTGAAAAGGTATAGGAAGGTCTATCCTTTAGGATTAGTCCCTTCCTTTAAGAGGTATTAGGAAGGACTATCCCCGTGGGATTAGGAAAGTTTTATCCAGCGGGATAGACCTTCCTGATTCTACTAGAGGAAGGGTCTTACTTGTGCCCTTTAGGGTATACTTTCCTATACCATAAGAAAGCTTGACTGCTAAGATGAAATTAAAGCGTTTAGGAAATACAGAAGTAGATGTTTCTATAATGGGATTAGGAACAGTAGAGTTGGGTATAGATTATGGCATAAGAGATTCTGGTAATTATGGAAGGCCCGATATCAAGAAAGCAAAGCGTATTATTAATAAAGCGCTCGATTACGGCATCAATCTTTTCGATACTGCTCCTGCCTATGGTGACAGTGAAAGCATACTGGGTGAGGTGATTGGCCAAAAGCAGTGTTACATAGCGACTAAAGTAAGTATTCCTGATAAAGATATTGATATAAAGAGTTATGTTTTAAATTCTGTGGAAAGAAGCATAAGGAATCTTCGTAGACAAAGGCTAGATATAGTCCAGATTCATAATGTCACCATAGAGACTATTAAAAAGACAGATATGCCTGAGGTGTTAGTCCAATTAAAGAGAAAAGGCATGATAGGTTTTATCGGCGCCTCGGTCTATGGAGAGGGGAATGCTCAGGCTGTGCTTGATTCAGGAGTATTTGATATTTTACAGATAGTCTATAACCTGTTAGACAGGAGTATGGCTAAGAAGGTAATACCCCGGGCAAGAAAGGAAGGTGTGGGTATGTTGGGCCGTTCCATATATCTTCAGGGTGTGTTTACTCCAAAGATAGAATATCTTGATGAAAGATTTAAGCCCTTAAAAGATATGGTGAATGATTTGAATAGAAGGCTTAATATTAAGGATATGCAGGAGCTTGCCAGAATAGCACTAAGGTTTTGTATTTCGGGCGATGATATAGATTCAGCCTTGATAGGTACGGCCCAGGAAGAACATCTTGATTTTGCCATAGATTGCGTAAACCAGGGCCGGCTTGATGACTGTATCTTAAAAAAGATCAATACTTTTAATGCAAAAGACAAACACTGGCTTAACCCGCGTAACTGGCCTGTTGATAAATGAGGTTATTGATTATGCAAAAGACTTTTGAAAAGATAGAGAAGAAAATTGCCCTTATAGAAAAAAAAGAAGATATAAAAAAATATAGCTTTGATAAAGTTATCAGTTTCCAGGAAGACGATAATACCCATGTTGCAAACTATCTTAATCTCGCTGAACTTTACGACATCTACAACCAGCTTTTTTTAAAGCTTTATGAATGGATAGACAGTTTCAGCGCAGAGAAAGCCTTTTCATATGAGGGTGTGGATATACTCAGAGCATATGGCAAGAGGTGCTTTGATTTTCTTTTTAGTTTTTACCAGAAGTCTTATGCCGTAGCGAAAATAATTGATGGGGAAAGGCCTTCGGAGCTCTGGGTTATTAAAGAAAAAGAATATGATGCAAAATACCCTTCTTTAAATTTCTTTATACAGGACTTTCTGCCAGCCAGCCTCTCTCTTAAGTATTTTGAAAAAGAAATCGAAAAAGAAAAAGTTAAGACTGTAGGCACAAAGCTTGGTTTGAGCCTGGCACCCATAGGGAATATTGCGAGAAATCTGTCCAAGGCCATATTTAATAAGAAAGATAACAATGTATTAATCTATTCGGACCTTAATAAGATACCACTTCTGATGGATTGCCTTGATAGCAGAAGGGCCCTGTTCCTGAGAGAGAGGCTTCCTTTAAGACTCATTTCCTATCTTTTGAGAAGGAGGATAAATTTATGTTTATTTTCTGATCAGCATGTTTCTCCGGCTGATATGAATAATTTATCAATAATTTCAGAAAGCTTCATAAACAGATTAAATGATTCTAAAAATTTATTTAGCGTAAATAATATAGATTTTGCCCCGTATATCAAAAAATGGCTAGCGTCTATCTGGAAAGAAGAATTGAAGGATATTTTACAGAAAATAAAGCAGGCGCACATTATATTTAAGAGTTTCCAAATAAAGTCATTACTTGTAGATGAAGACAGGACTGAGTTAAAGAACACAATGGTGCAGCTGTCAAAATATTATGGTTGTGTCTCCTATGTGAATTGTCACGGAGACCCTTTCCACCGGATAGCCTATGTTCCTTTATCCGCCGATTATATCCTGGTTTGGGGCCAAGCGCAAAAAGATTTGTTTATCGAGTGGGGCGTAAAGAAAGAAAGGATTATTATAACTGGATGTTCTAAATACTATAAGTATTTTAATATACCTTACGATAAGGCAAGGCAAAATATAATCAGTGATTTGAGGCTTTCTTTGCCTTGGCCGATTATTCTGATAGCCACTTGTCCTTTCAAACCGGGAAGGGAGATATGGAGATCCCATATCGCCTGGGAAAGGCTTAAAATGATTCTTACTGTTTTGAGTGGTTTTGATAATATTCAGGTAGTGATAAAGCTTCACCCCGGCGATGATACACAAGCGCAGGTATCGGAGTTAGCAGCAAAGTTTCGTTTTAGACGGATAAGAATAATCAGAGATTATGATTCATTACTTCTCGCCAGAGGCACAGATATACTGATTACTTATCTTTCAACTTTTTCTCTGGACGGACTAGCATACCAGAAGCCGGTGCTGCTGACAGACAGCTGGAGTATAAAGAGATATGAAAAACTGGATACATTTTATAACGGCTCAACCGAGGCCAAACTTAAAGATTCTCTCCAAGGCATATTGAATGGTAGATATAAAAGGCATATAGAAAATTGGAAAAAGGCAGTGGATTACTGCCTTAACAATGTTGATGAATCTACCTGCGAAAGAATAGCTGAAATATTGAACAGAAATGGATAATAAGAAATAAAAATAATATTTTATCCATTCGCGGCGCCTCCCGATGATGTCGGGATTTTCCCGGCTATTGTCGGGACCCCGCTGAATAAAAAAATAAGGTGCGGGGCGCGCGATACCTACGTCAAGGTGCTCAAAAAACCGCCCCGACATATCGGGGCGCCTCCCGGCAGGCAGGAAGTTATGGAAGGCTTCATTTATGGGACATAAGAAAAGAACAATTATTTCGGATATTTTTAAATATACTTTAGCCCAGTATTCTTCACAAGCTTTAGGTTTTTTTACCGCTGTTTTAATAAGAAGATTTTTGGGTCCGTTTGCCACAGGAATATGGAATATACTAAAAGTAGTGATAGATTATTCCAGTTATACTAATTTAGGGACCACATCTACTGTCACCTATAAACTGCCCATAGCAAGGGGACGGGGAGAAAACGAAGAAGCTAATAATTTAAGTAAAGTTGTATTTAATTTTGTTAGCATCACTACTTTTTTCTGTTCTGTGGGTATAGTGATTTATGCTTTAATTTCCCGGAAAGTCTTGTCTTGGGAGATTTTTACAGGCTTGTTAGCTGTGTCGGTGATTTTATTGTCTCAAAGAGTTTTTAGCTATTACGTTGTTCTTCTTAGAGCTAATAAGGACTTTACTGTTTTAAGCAAATCAATTGTTTTTGATGCTATTGCCAACCTTAGCTTGATTATATTGATAGTAAGTAAATTCAAGCTTTACGGTTTTTACGTGGTAGCTATTTTAATGCCCATTTTGAATGTATTCTTTATTAGAAGATACGTAACTTATGGCCTTAAATTCTCTCTTTATTTCAAAGGCCTGTTTGCTTATATAAAATATGGATTTCCTTTATTCGTTGCTGGCATACTGGATGAAATTTTAAACAGCATAGACAAGATTATGATTGTAAGTATGCTGGGGCTTGAACAGTTAGGTTTCTATTCAATTGCGCTTATGGCAAAAAGCTACGGTACAGGCGTATCAAAAAATTTCAGCATTGTTATCCAGCCGTATTTTTTAGGCGATTTCGGTAAGAATGGTATTACAAAATCATCGAAGCACGTACTTATATATTCCCAAGTTACCGCCTACTTTATGGCGATACTGTTATCTCTTATTTTTATAACAGCTCCCGCATTTATACTTTACGTTCTTCCCAAGTTTACACCCGGCATAAATGCGATGAGGATTTTTCTTTTAGCTATTTTTTTTCTTACGATTTCATCTTATCCTAATAACTTTTTAGTGGCGATGGAAAAACAAACTGTGCTCATTCCGATAGTGAGTGTATCTATATTAGTCAATATTTTCCTTAATTATATTTTTATAAAAAGTGGTTATGGAATAAGCGGCGTGGCGCTGGCAACTTCAATTTCTGCATTTGTTTCTTTTTTTATAATTTCTTTATATGCCTTAAAACATTCCGAGAAGATGATTGGTATTTTAAAGTTTTTTGTTATAGTACTTTTTCCTTTGGCCTACTGCTTCTTTATTTTAAAAGTGATAAGCTTATTTTCATTTTCCTGCAGTGTTATTATTGACGCTATATTTAAAGCAATAGTGTTTGTACTTTTCTCTCTTCCATTAATTTTTTATATAAATAGAAAAACAGGGATTGTGAGAATTTTAACGGATATTATTTTACAGAAGATACGAAGGTCATAAGTTCATCAGAGCAATAATTCAAAGAAACCAAAAAAATATTTTCGGGTTAAATAAGAGGTGCACTATGGTGGAGAATTTAAAAGATCTTAACGCTATTTGTCAAAAGAAAGACTATAAGACAAAAGGTAATTGGATGGCACGCCATATCACTAGAGATATGGCGCTTGTGTTGAGTTGGTTATTGTTGCATACCCCTATAACTGCCAACCAGGTAACTTTATTCTCACTTGTAGCCGGTGGTTTAGGCTGTGTGATGTTTGCACATGGCAGTAAGGTTGCCATGGCGGTCGGTGCAATTTTACTGCAGCTCTGGTATCTTTTAGACCACGTTGACGGTCAAATAGCCAGGTATAGAAAGCAAGTAACCCTTACCGGAGTGTATTTTGACTATGTGTCGCACTATCTCATCCATATAGGAATATTTTTTGGAATAGGATATGGAATTTTTGCCAGTAGTGGAAATCTTTTTTATTTTATTATGGGTATTACGGCGGGAATGGGGGTTACCTTTTTAAATCTTATATATGATGTACAATATAAAGCATATTTCTCAAAGATTATAAAACTTGATGTAATTTTTTTAAAAAGAGGGCAGGAAGAAGAAAGCCAAACTAAAAGCAAGCATGTTTATGAGAATATATTGAAAGGAATTTTCTCTTTTCTTCATAAATTGTGCGAAGTGCATGTTTTGATGAATATAATAACATTTATTGCGGTATTTTCTTTATTTATAAATTTTTATCCTTGGAAAATATTTATTATAATCTATGCAATTTTTACTGTTTTTGTTACTACGGCTAAGAATGTATATTTTGTTTTATCGAGAATTCCCGACAAGTCCTTTAATAAAACATTTAGTATTAGAGAATGAGGATAAATATTATTGTCTTAAATTATAACGGTAAAGAATTGCTGCGAGAGTGTTTGCCAAGTGTTATAGAAGCCGCCAAAGGCAGTAAGTATAATGTAAAAGTTTCTGTTTTAGATAATTGTAGCACAGATGACAGCGTAAGTTTTCTAAAACAAACATTCCCCGGCGTAAACATTTACATTGCAAGAGAAAACAAGGTGTATTGTTCCTACAATGAGTTCTTTAAAAGATTAGATGACGATATTATAGTTGTCTTAAACTCAGATATAAAGGTGGATAAAAATTTCATTAACCCGTTAGTTGAAAATTTTAAAGACCCTGATATTTTTTTTGTTTCTTCGCGCACGTATTCTTTTGATGGCATTACTTACCAAGGGGATAAATCAAAAGCTCTAATTCGCTACGGAATCATTTCTGCTGATACGCGGTTTAAGGGATATGAAGGTTTAATAATGGAAAAGGGTTTCACTTTCTCAACCGGTAATGGAGCTTTTGACAGGAAAAAGTTTTTAGAATTAGGCGGATTTGATGAAATATATTTACCTGGAAGGTATGAAGACGTTGATTTCTGTTTTCGAGGCTGGAAAGCAGGCTATAAAGGAATATATGAGCCGCGAAGCATCATTTATCATAAAGGCTACGCAAGTTTTAAAAATTTTTTCAGCAATCGCCAGATAGATGCAATGGTATTTAGAAATAGCCTTTTTTTTATGTGGAAAAATATAACAGATTTAAAAATTCTATTTAAGCTACATTTTTGGCTAATATTCAGGTTAGCTTTTTATGTGCTCACGCTCAGATTTTACTTTATGAATGGTTTTATAGAAGCTTTATCACGAATACCTATGACAATAAAAAGCAGGAAGCTCGCGTTAAAGAATTTTAAACTTACCGATAAAGAAATATTAGATATAGTAGGTTAAGGCGGTATGAATAAAATTTCAGTTATTTTAATAACAAAAGACGAAGAATGTAGGATTCGTCAAGCCTTACAGTCAGTTCAGTGGTTAGATGAAATTATTCTGGTAGATTCCGCAAGCCAGGATAAGACTATTCAGATAGCAAAAGAGTTTACGGATAAAATATATTTTAGAGAATTTGATGATTTTTCTTCGCAGAAGAATTTTGCAATCAGTAAATGTTCAAATGATTGGGTGTTGTCTCTTGATGCGGATGAAGAGGTATCCGAGCAACTTAAAGAACGGATAAAGTCATTGGACTTAAGCAGTAAAGCCGGCTATAGGATAAGAAGACAAACCTATATATTTAAGAGATTGATGAAATATGGAGGTCATTCTAAGGATTTTCCGCTTAGGGTATTTGACAAAAATAAAGGCTGTTTCGTGCAACCAATACATGAATTTGTGGAAATACCAGGCAAAATTGGTTTAATAGATGCTCCTATTATACATTATTCCTCAGAAAACTTGCACGAATATAGCCAAAAGTTAAACGCATACACTGATTTAGAGGTAAAATTTCTATTACAAAATAATACTAAATTTTCATATACAAAGATAATACTTATTCCGATTTTGAGATTTTTCCAGAGATATTTATTACAAAGGGGATTTCTGGATAAAATGGAGGGTTTTATATTTTACACAATGTCAGGGTTTTATGAATTTTTAAAATGGTCTAAATATTGGCAAAAAGTAAGGGGGCATAAATGAGCGGATTTTATAAAAATAAGCGGATACTTGTTACAGGTGCAGATGGTTTTATGGGTTCGCATCTTGTAGATAGACTATTATCAGAGGGCGCAAAAGTTTCGGTATATGTTAGGGGTAATTCCGTTTCCGGAACTACCCAGTATTCTTTAAAGAATATAAAGCATCTTGAGGGTATAATAGAGGATATCTTAACCGGAGATATTGCCAGCGCCGACGCAATAGAATTAGTGATAAAAAATAAGCCTGAGATAATTTTTCACCTTGCCGCAGATGCCTATGTGCCTAATTCTTTTGACCACCCCATTGAGGTGATGGAGACCAATGTTATTGGGACGTTAAACATGCTTCAGGCAGTTAAGGAAAGTAGGAGAATAAAAAGGATTGTTTGCACCTCCTCAAGCGAAATATACGGTTTAACTATAGGCGGTTCAATTGACGAAGAGCACCCGCTATATCCTTCTTCACCCTATGCGGCAAGTAAGGTTGCAGCTGATAGATACGCTTATTCTTACTACAATACCTATCATCTGCCTATCGCGATAATTAGGCCGTTTAACACTTATGGCCCGCGCCACACTTACGATGTTATTCCAAAATTTATTGATTTAGCGCTTCACGGTAAAACCTTAACCATTCACGGTAGCGGTAAACAATCGAGAGACTTTACCTATGTTGACGACATGATAGATGCTTTTATGATTATGGGCAGCCACCAGAAAGCAGTAGGCCAAGCCGTTAACTTCGGGACAGGCAAAGCTATAACTATAAATTATATTGCGAAGAAGATTAAAGAAATTTCCGGTAGTTTCTCGCCGATTATACATACCACAGAAAGAAAGGCACAGGTCCCAAAGCTTTTATGCGACTACTCTTTAGCAAAAAAACTTTTCGGGTGGAAACCAAAGGTATTTATTGACGAAGGGTTAAGGAGGAATATCGAATGGGTAAAGCAAAATCTAAAATAAAAAAGGTATATATCGATAAACGAGCACAAGTTGCAAAAACAGCAAGCATCGGCGAGGGCACAAAAGTTTGGGCCTTTGCGCAAGTATGCGGAAATGCCAAAATCGGAAAAAATTGCGTTATCGGTAACGGCGCTTACATTGATAGAAATGTGGTTATCGGTAATAATGTAAAAATTCATAACAAGGCTTTGTTGTATAACGGATTGATAGTGGAGGATAATTGCTTTATAGGCCCGGGGGCTTGTTTTGCCAACGATAAATATCCAAAACATAATACAACTCGTAATCTTAAAGGTGTTTGCTGGAGGTTAAAACAAGGCGCAGTAGTTGGCGCAAACGTAACGATACTTCCCGACGTAAATATTGGTAAAAATGCGATAGTTGGAGCAGGTTCGGTGGTTACTAAGGATATCCCCGATGGCGCTGTAGCCTGCGGTAATCCTGCTAAAATATTAAAGAAGAAATACGTATAATGCAAAAGTTAATGCTAAAAGATAACGCTATAGATTTAGCGGCTAAATGGATAATAGATTCAGGTATACAATCTTCATCCGGAGGATTTTATGCCTGGTATGACTTAGAGGTCAAGAAACATTCTTTTTTTTATTCGGAAATTACCGGCTACGCAATAACTACACTACTTTTTCTGCACAAAATATTTAATAATAATATTTTTATTGAGAAAGCTAAAAAAGCTAGTAGTTGGATTGAGCAATATGCGCTACATCCCTGTGGAGGCCTAAGGACAAGGTTATATGATAACGATAAATCTAGCGATAGCATGTATTCGTTTACAGGAGAGAATATATTTTCTTTTGATACGGCAATGGTTCTTTATGGTATCGCCAGCCTTTTTCAATTAACAGGCGAAAAAAAATATTTGGATATTTCACTACGCATAGCCAAATTCTTAATAACTAAAATGCAGGATAGAGACGGCGCGCTATTTCCTATATATAATCCTAAGAAAGATAATTACCCCGAACCGAAAGACAAGTGGTCTAGCCAGCGCGCAGGGTTTCATACTAAGGCATCACTGGGGTTACTTAGTTTGTTTGAAATTACAAAAGATAAACTTTACCGCGATAGTGCTATAAAACTTTGCGAATATGCTTTATCAACACAAGAGCCTTGCGGTAGATTCATTACAGATGCCATTAATAAAACAACACACATCCACCCTCATTGTTATACTATCGAAGGGCTTTTGTTCGCGGCCAGGGCACTAAATAACTCAAAATTTTTTGAGGCAGCAGAAAAAGCTATTCAATGGACATTTAAATATGTATCATCAAGCGGTATCAACGAACTTTATGAGCCGCATAACAACTCATTTAATAATTTTCAAAGAAGTGACATCGTGGCGCAAGTTTTACGATTAGGGTTAATATTTTCTGTAAGCGAGAAAGAAAAACTAGAATTTCTTAGGTCTACATTATTAAGCTATCAAGATAATTCTAAAGAGCCACAGCAACAAGGAGGGTTTTTTTACAGTAAAGGCCAATTTCACCTTAACTCTTGGTGCGCGATGTTTAGCCTTCAGGCGCTTGCTCTTTATGAGGATAAAAATTTTATCTTCCGTGATAAAAAACTAGACTTATTAATATAACAAAGGCTTATGAAAAATAAAAAAATAGGAATTATCTACGGCACAAGGCCAGAGATGATTAAACTTAGCCCCATTATCAAATTATGCCAAAAACACAACGTGCCATTTTTTTGCATACATACCGGACAGCACTATTCTTATGAAATGGACGAAATATTTTTTAAGGAATTAGAATTACCTGCTCCGGAATATAAATTACGAATAAAATCAAAAGCTCCTTATCGGCAAGGAGAACATACTGGAAGAATGCTCATTGAAATAGAGGAAATATTACTTCGCGAAATGCCTTATTGTGTGGTTGTTCAGGGCGATACGAATACCGCTTTTGCCGGCGCATTGACTGCTGAAAAAATTTCTACCACTGAAAGCTACACCGGCTTTCATATACGCGTAGCACATGTGGAGGCGGGACTACGTAGCTTTGACAGAAGTATGCCCGAAGAAACTAATAGATTTATAACTGACCATCTTTCCGATTTTCTTTTTGTGCCGACTGGCCAGGCAAGAAAATTCCTTCTAAAGGAGGGTGTGCCTAAATCAAATATATATATAACGGGAAATACCATCGTTGACGCGGTTAATCAGAATATTTCTTTAGCTAAGAAAAAAAGCCATATTTTAGATAAAATGAAATTAGAAAAAAATAAATACATATTGCTAACATTACACCGCCAGGAAAATGTAGATTCAAAAGAAGTATTTACTGATATTATAAAAGGATTGGAATTAGTCTATCGCAAGGTAAAAGCCCCAATAATATTTCCTATGCATTACCGCACGGCTAAAATGCTTGAAAGGTTTAAGCTAAAGATGCCACAAGGAGTAAAAGTTATAGCCCCTTTAGGCTTTTTAGATTTTATATGTCTTGAAGCTATGGCACAGCTGGTAATGACAGATTCCGGTGGCGTGCAGGAGGAAACTAATATATTAGGCGTTCCATGTGTAACGGTGCGTAATAATACCGAGCGGCCAGAAACAGTAGCTGTTGGTTCTAATATAGTTGCCGGGACAAAACCTGGAAATATACTTAAAGCAGTGCGTTCTATGTTAGCAAGAAAAAGAAACTGGAAAAATCCTTTCGGTGACGGTAAAGCTAGCCAAAGAATGTTAGATATAATTTTAAGTTAATATGCGTATAGCATTTTTTGTTTATCCTTGGGCAATGCAATCTCCGGGCGGCGGAGAAATACTGCTGTTAAAGACAAAAGAAACCTTAGAGAAAAAAGGTATTTCGGTTACGTTTTTTAATCAATGGGAACATAAATTAAAAAATTTTGACATATTGCATGTGTTTGGCAGCGTAAAAGACTGCCTGGGCCTCATGCGTGCTGCAAAAAGTGCAGGCACTAAAGTCGTTCTTTCTCCGATATTTTGGTCAACATTTAACAGGGCTCTAAATGAATATGGGAGTTTCACGCAAAAAACGATAGGAGCTTTAAGGCATCTAGCTAAGGTGTTGGTGCCTATTATGCCTTCGGCACGAAGAGAAATGTTTTTAGTGGCGGATGCGCTCCTACCAAATTCAAAGGCAGAATTAGAACAGGTATCGCGTTTATTTGCTATAAATAAGCAAAAAATGCATATCGTATATCTAGGTATTGACGAAAAGTTTTATAATGCCGACCCAAGAGAATTTATAAACAAATATAAAATAAAAGATTTCGTTCTTTCAGTAGGCAGAATTGAGCCGCGTAAAAATCAGCTTAATCTCATAAAAGCATTAAAAGGCTCTGGCAAGCAGCTTGTTTTTATAGGAGATCCTGTTATCGGATACGAAAATTATTATGAGTTATGTAGGCGTAGCGCAGAGGACGCTATTTTTATTAATCGTCTCCAGCATAGTGATAGTTTATTTTCTTCAGCATATGCGGCATGCTCGGTATTTGTGCTTCAGGGTTGGTTTGAAACACCAGGTTTAGTTGCTCTAGAAGCAGGATTGGCTGGCGCTAAGTTAGCGTTGACTATGGGCGGTTCAACCAAGGAATATTTCAAAAATTATGCTGAATATTTCAATCCCGCTAACCCAGCTAGTATAAGAAAGGCAATAGATTTAGTTTTAACTAAAGATAAAACTAAAGATTTACAGAGATATCTATTTGACAATTTTCTTTGGCTAAAGACAACAGAAGAAAATATAAAGGTTTATAGGAGAATTACATCATGAAGCTTTCGGTATTGATACCGGTTTATAACGAAATACATACGCTTTCCGCAATAGTGGAGAAGATAACCGCACTTAATATGGATAAAGAATTGATAATTGTCGATGATTTTTCCAGTGATGGAACGCGCGAATTGCTTAAGAGAGATTTCAGCTCTAATTTAAAAGACATAAAAGTTATATACCACGAAGTAAACCAAGGAAAAGGCGCAGCTATCAAGACAGCGCTAAAAAACGCTACAGGTGATTACGCGATAATTCAAGATGCAGATTTAGAATACGACCCCAATGACTACACGATTTTGCTTTCTGCGGCACAAAGAGAAAATGCCGAGGTAGTTTACGGTTCAAGATTTCTAAAGACATGGAGGGCTACTAGCTGGTGGCACTTCTTAGTTAATAGGTTTTTGACTACAATGACTAATATTTTATACGCCAGTCGCTTGAGCGATATGGAAACTTGCTACAAATTGATAAGGACTGACGTATTTAAGAACCTTGATATAGAATCTACGCGTTTTGAAATAGAACCGGAAATAACCGCAAAACTGCTTAAAAAAGGGCTCCGGATTGCAGAGGTACCCATTTCCTATAAAGGTAGAGCCTATCATGAAGGAAAAAAAATAGGCTGGAAAGACGGATTTACGGCAGTGTGGATTTTGATTAAATATCGATTCACTAGATAGTTATAAGCTATATGCTTTAAGTTGTAAGTAATAATCCAAAACGAAATAAATCATGTGGCTTGTAACTTGTAGCCTGAAGCAAAGTTAAAACATGAAAGTATTTTTTGACGCAAGAATGATTGGCCACCCTGGTATCGGAAGGTATATACGATGTTTACTTTCTGAGTTTAAAAAAGTAAAAGATTTTGAGTTAAACCTATTAGGGGAAAGAAAGATCATAGAGGGGTATCCAGACATAAATGGTAATATCGTTGATTTTTCATACCCTATTTACTCAATGCAGGAGCAGATAGGTTTTTTGCGCCTTAAAAAAACACTCGGCTCAAGTATCTTGCATATTCCGCATTACAATATTCCTGCCTTAGCTAAATTTAACCTTGTTGTAACTATTCATGATTTAATTCATATAGTTTATTCCCATGGCGCAAGTAAAAAATTTGCCTCAATATATATGAAAGTTATGATAGAAAGAGCGTTAAAGCGCGCAGAGAAGGTTATTTGTGTTTCTAACACCACCAAGAAGTCATTAGAAGAAATATACGGGCTAAAAAATTTAAATATCGATGTAATTTACGAAGGTGTTGAAAAAAGTTTTTTCCCGATAAAAGATAAGCATTACCTTTTACAAATAAAAGAAAAATATAAGTTACCAGATAAATTTATTCTTTATGTTGGCAGTATCCGGCGGCATAAAAATATTGATATGCTTTTAAAGGTTTTAAGCCAACTTAAGAATAAAATGCCAGATATATATTTAGTTCTTGTGGGTAGATTTTCACATGCCTTAGATTTAAACCAAAAAAATGTGTTGTATTTAGGAGAAATACCTCAGGATCAAGAGCTGGCGGCTATTTATAATCTTGCCGCCTGTTTTTGTAACTTTTCTTTTCATGAAGGTTTTGGGTTAACTATTTTAGAGGCGCAAAAATGCGGCATCCCTGTTGTTTGTAGTAATATTGCCACTCATATTGAAACAGGAGGAGAGGGTGTTTTAGCAGTTAATCCTACCGATGTTGACCAGATCGAGGAAGTTCTATATAATGTCTTAACGAATAATATTTTAAGAGAAAACCTAATAAATAAAGGGTTAACCAACGTAGGAAGGTTCAGCTGGAGTCTAGCAGCGGAGAAAACTATAGAGATTTATAAGGACGCGAAGCTACACTAATCAAATGCGAATTTAATTAGCGTAAATTAGCGTTAGATTAGCGAGAAATAGTCCCGCCTGCGCTTACGCTCGGCGGGATCCCGCAGAATCCCGTAAAGCGGGATGTATGCGGGACGTTTTTCAAAATTAGTGGTAATTAGCGTTTCATAAGTTAGCGTAAATTAGCGTTAAATGAATGTAGCCATAGTTCATGATTGGCTTACGGGGATGCGCGGCGGAGAAAAATGCTTAGAGGTTTTTTGTGAGCTTTTCCCCGAGGCTACTATATTTACGCTCCTATACAACAAAGGTTTTGTTTCTGAAGTCATCGAAAGAATGCGGATAAAAACTTCTTTTATCCAGCATCTTCCATATGCGCAAACTAAATATAGAAATTATCTTCCGCTTTTCCCCAAAGCTGTAGAGAGTTTTAGTTTGAAAGATTTTGATTTTGTTTTAAGTTCTAGCCACTGTGTCGCTAAGGGCGCAAAAAAGAGTAAAGACGCATATCATATTTGTTATTGTTATACCCCCATGCGTTATATATGGATGTTTTTTGAACAATATTTTGGGGCATACCCTTTATGGAAAAAGAAATTGGTTGAATCTTTTGGGAGGCGCCTTAAAGAATGGGATTTAGCTACCTTAGAAAGAGTAGATGAGTTTATAGGTATTTCAGAAACTGTAAAGAAAAGGATAAATAATATCTATCGAAGGCAAGCAAGCGTAATATATCCTCCCGTTGACGTAGATAAATTCTGTATCGGTGATGCTACCGTCAAAGAAAACTTTTATCTTTGTGTTTCCGCGCTTGCCGCCTATAAACGTATCGATCTCATTATAGAAGCGTTTAACAAGATGCCAGATAAAAAGATTATTATCATCGGTGACGGTGATCTGCGGCAAGAACTGGGGAAAAAAATAATATCTGCTAATATACAACTAATCAGTTGGGTGGGAAATGGGCAGCTAGAAGATCTATATAGAAAAGCGAAGGCTTTTGTTTACGCCGCTGAAGAAGACTTTGGTATAGCTCCGGTTGAAGCTCAAGGCTGCGGCACTCCAGTTATCGCTTACGGCGAGGGTGGAGTGACAGAAACGGTTATACCGCTAAATGGCAGGTTGGAAGGCAAAAATCCTACAGGAATATTTTTTAAGGAACAAAACAGCAATGCTTTGGTATCAGCGATAGAGAAGTTTGAAAAAATAGAGAAAGAATTTTCTCCTGCCAATATCAGGAATAATGCTTTAAGGTTTTCCAGGAAGAATTTCAGGGATAATATGAAAAGTATGCTTTGCAAAAAAATAGGTAATATCTGAAATGTTAGCTAAATTAAGTAAAAAGAGAATTAACGTATATTTTTGCGGACTGCTAATACTTAACGATTTCTTAGCGGTATTTTTCGCATTCTTAATTTCTTATGCTTTTCGTTTTTATTCCGGATTTTTCTCAACACCTTTTGGAATCCCTTCTTGCTTCGAATATACTTTCCTTTTTTTATTTATAGAAATTTTACTTATTTCAATAATTAACAGCCGCGGTCTCTATAAGCCTTCGCTAACTAAAAGATTCATTGACCAGAGCTTTCCTCTTGTAAAAAGTGTATGCATAACTATGATTTTTATGCTCGCCGGAACATTCTTCTATAGAGGAATGAGTTATTCGCGCTTGATGGTTTTTATAATATGGATAAACCTAGGGTTACTCCTGGTATTTTCGCGCTATCTACTTTATATTTTTTATGTGAAAAAAATCCTTCCAAAGGTGAAAAAAGAGATAGTTATTGTAGGCAAACCTGAGAACATTGATAATATAAAAAGAAATCACAGCTATTTTAGCCACTACGGAAAAATAGCGGGCTATATTTCTACTCGTAGGCACGGCCAGCAAAATCAAGGAATAAATCTCCTTGGCCATATTGATGAATTCGAAAGCATCTTAGATGCAGTTAAGCCTGACGAGGTAGTTTTCGCTGACCTTGAACTTCCTCGAAAAAGAATAATGGATATGATTTTACAATCAGAGAAAAGAATGGTGATATTTAAAATTATTGCAGACCTTTTTGATATTATGATTCAACAGTTTGAATTGGAAAATATCAGTGGTTTAAATTTAATCAAAATAAAAGAGTCACCGCTTAATTATGTCTATAATCGATTTTTAAAACGGACCATAGATCTTGTCGGTTCTATCTTTGGCATAATTATTCTTTCGCCCCTTCTTATAATAACTTCTATTCTTATAAAGTTTGATTCAAAAGGGCCGATATTTTTTTCGCAGGGAAGGATTAGTGAGGGTGGACGGCTTTTTAAGATTTATAAATTTCGTACTATGCATCATAATGCAGAAAAAACTACCGGCCCGGTATTCGTTCAAAAAGACGATGAACGTTGTACAAAATTAGGAAAATTTTTGCGAAAATATAATATTGACGAACTGCCTCAACTATTTAATGTTTTAAAGGGGGAAATGAGTTTAGCGGGGCCGCGTCCGGAAAGGCCTCATTTTGTTGACCAATTTAAAGAAGATATCCCCCGTTATATGAGCCGCCACCATATAAAATCAGGAATAACCGGATGGGCACAGGTAAATGGCCTTAGGCAATCAACCCCCATTGATGAACGTATAAAATATGACCTTTACTATGCGGAGAATTGGTCGATATGGCTTGATATAAAAATTATCTTTTTATCGTTTTTTGCGCTTAAGAATGCTTATTGATAAAGAGATTACAGTGATTATGGAGAAGATTACAACGATTAGAAAAATCTCCGTAATCTATCTTTAATCTCTGCAATCAAAGAATAGTTTAGATGCTTATTAAAAAGCTCGATTATATTACCGAATTTTTCCTGTGGGTGTTAGCTGTAGGTATTACCGTAAACAATGCGCCTACAGAGGTAGCCACAGGAATACTTATTTTTATTTTCTTGGTAAAAAGGTTTATCCTTAAAAAAATTCCCCTGCCGAATTCACCTATAAATATATTTTTATATTTACTTTTTATAATTGTGCTTATTTCAGCTTTACGGAGCAGCTATTTTAAAGAAAGTATACGTGGATTTTCAAGGATTCCTAAGTATATTTTTCTATATTTTGCTTTGCTTGATTTCTTCTGCGCTGACAAGAAAAGACTGGTTAGGTTCTTCTGGGTCTTGTTGACTGTTTCGACAGTAACTTTTTTAAATGGTATTTTCCAAAGCATTTTCGGTTTTGACCTATTTAAACATAATATGATAGATGAACCCGATTCCTTGAGGCGCATTAGCTCTTCCTTTGTACACCCAAACGATTTCGGAGCCTACATAATTTCCGTGTTGCCTTTGACCTTTCTGGTGTTTTCCTCTGTTTTTACTAAAAGAAAAAGACTGCTGATTGGGCTAGTTTTTTTACTGGGCGCGTATTGTTTAATGAAAACTTCTTCCCGCGGCGCATGGGTGGGTTTTCTTTTCGGCGCAATGCTGTATTTTTTTATGTATAATAAAAAAATCGCCATTGTAATACCCGTTGTCATCCTGCTGTTGATCGCATTTTCTCCTCATGGTTTTGAGCGGCTCTCCAGCCTCTTTAGAACGGAACAGAATACAGTCTGGGAAAGAACACAGCTTTGGCAAGGCACCTGGGCGATAATTAAAGAGCATCCCGTGCTTGGTTTTGGCGTAAATACTTTTTCCAAGTACTTTCCTCAGTATAAACCTGTTGACTACCCGGATCTGCGCTACGCGCATAATTCGTATTTACAAATGTGGTCTGAGATAGGTATTGTGGGATTGTTTACGTTTCTGGCTATACCTGTAATTGTACTCAGGAAGACATTCGGGGGTATAAAAAATAAAATTACAATGGGATTTTCCGGGCTCTTATTGTTAGGGCTTATTTCTGGATATATAGGATTTTTAATTCATAGCGCTTTTGACAATAATCTCTTTTCGCTTGTCCTTACCACGCTTTTCTGGGTATTCACTGCATACATCGTTTCACTCAATAAATGTTTGAAATAAAAAATGGCTAAAGGCTATTCTTTATCAGCTGTTATACTTTCATTTAATTCAGAAAAGAAAATTGGCAATTGCCTTGCTTCGCTGGCCGGCTGGGCAGATGAAATTATTGTTGTAGATGGTAACAGCAGCGATAAAACCGTTGATATTGTAAAAAGTTTTAACGCCCGAGCATATAAACATGATTTCTTAGGTTCGTTTGCCGAGGAACGTAACTTTGGAACTGAGAAGGCAAATAGTGAGTGGGTTTACGGTTAGATAGCGATGAAGTGGTGAGTGAAGAATTCAAAAATAAATGCAATGAAATATTGCCTGTCACGTCTTGTGCGGCATTCAAATTTTTAAGAAAGAATTCATTTCTCGGGCACACGTTTGCTTGTGGAGGCTGGTACCATTGGTCACAGCACCTGTTTAAAAAAGGGTTGGCTCATTACGAAGGAAGAGTGCGAGAGAAGATGGTAGTGAACGGAGAAGTTGGCAACATAGAGGCGGATATATTGCATTTTCCTTTTGATAATCTCGCGGAATTTATTGACAGGCAAAACCGCTATACGGATTTACAAGCGCAGGATATTATTGATACGGAGCCCGTGACTATTAAAAAAATTAAGTATAACCTTACCTGGAAGCCCTTGAAACTCTTTAAAAAAATGTACCTTAATAAAAAAGGTTACAAAGAAGGCCGCCATGGTTTTATTTTTGCTGTTTTGTTTAGCTGGGTGCATTTTTTAAAATGGGCGAAAGTTTGGGAGAAATTTTCTAGCGCACAAAAGTAAAAGAAAGAACTATCCGCAAGCGTCATTACCCCCACCTTTAACCCCATAAAAGAACTTAAGGGTAGAGAATTGTTTTTACAGCGCCAGAAAGAGAATATGCTTTTAGATAAAGAATATTATTTTAGATTTCTTAAAACATTGGGAAAGGATTATTTGCGGATAGGTGAGGCCAAAAAAGCGAGATTATTTTTATACAAAGCTTTAAAATCAAGGCCGTTTGACATCTCTATAGAATGAAAGAAAAACAAAATTGCTTGGACGGTAAGATTACGCCGCGCATTAACGCAATTGGAACCGAAGAGGTAACAAAAGTAATTGAGAGTACCTTATGCTTAAAAAAGACCTAGAAAAAATTCTTTTTATCCGTTCTGATAGATTGGGAGAATTTTTGCTAAGTTTACCGGCAATCAAAGCCGTTAAATCAAATTATCCGAAAAGTAAGGTTTATCTTTTAGCTAAGAAAGAAAATACAGAGTTAATCAACGGTATTGATTTTATAGATTCCTTTTTAGAATACGAAGAAAAAAGATTTAAGAGCTATGGCGGCGCGCTTCGGCTCTCAAGAATTTTTAAAAAAGAAAAAATAGATTGTATAATAACGCTTAATCCAAAAAAAGAATTTCATTTAGCTTCTTTTCTAGCAGGAGTACCGCTACGTTTAGGTTATGATAGAAAATGGGGTTTCTGCTTGAATAGAAAAATAGAAGATAGGAAATCTTTAGCCCAGAAGCACGAAGTTGAATATAATTTAGATTTAATTAGGCTTTTGTGCCCTCAGGTTTTTGTTCCGGAGGTAAACTTAGTTACTGACAGCAAAGATAATTTAGAATTTCTCAAAAATGATTTAGATATTAAAAAGCAATATATTGTTCTGCATCCTTTTAGCTCTAACCCAAGTAAAAAAATAGAAAGGCAATTCTGGGAGAAGCTAATCGCTGCCTTTAAAAAACAAGATAAAGAAGAGATCGTCATCATCGGTGGGCCTGAAGAATTAGAGGAAAGCCTTACCTTTGCAAAAGGCCTTGCAGTTAAGAATATTACGGGAAAACTAAGAATTCGCAATTTAGCCTCTTTTTTAAAGTATAACTGCTCTGTATTCATAGGCCTTGATTCAGGGCCTATGCACCTTGCGAGCACTTTAAAAAAACCGGTGGTAGGGCTTTTTAGTATTTCAAATTCAAAAAGATGGGGGCCGTTTAATACGGAAGCATTAGTGATTGAAAGTGTTGATTTAGAAGGTTTTATCGCGAGGATAGAGGATATCGTTATGTTTGTCAGAAAAAAGTTGACAATTGGTATGAAATAAGTTATACTTTAGTAGGAAAAGGAGGACAACAAAATGAATAGATTTTCCAAAATAGCGATTAGCCTGCCTAAAGAGGATTTGGGCCAGATAGAAGAAATTCGTAAAAAATTAGGCTTAGAAAGAAGCACTGTAATAGACATGGCTATCCGTTTCTGGCTTAAAAATTTGGAGGAGAAAGAAATGGTGAAACGATATGAAGAAGGTTATAAAAATAAACCCGAGTCTGTAGCGGAGATAAAAGCGATGGAAAAAGCTTCTGCGGAAGCTTTTAAAGAAGAGGAGTGGGAATGAGAAAAGGAGAAATTTGGTGGGCAGAACAGCCTTTACCTATCGGCAGGCGCCCGGTGGTTTTGCTTTCCCGCGATGAGGCATATAGTGTTCGTAATGCCGTAACTATCGCCCAAGTGACAACTACTATTCGTAATATTCCGGTAGAAGTGCCGGTAGACGAAAAGGATGGTTTACCGAAAAAATGCGTGATTAATCTTGATACCGTCACTACCATTAGAAAAGCAGCGCTTACAGAACGCATTTGCGCTCTTAGGGTAGATAAGATGGCAGAGATTAATAAAGCAATAAAATTTGCATTGGCGTTAGATTAACTTAGAATTATGCTGCCAAAAAATAAAATATCTATATCAGTAGTAATCCTTGCTAAAAATGAAGCCGGCCGCATAAAAGATTGTTTACTCTCAGTAATTGATTGGGCTGATGAGGTTATTGTCGTAGATGATGAGAGCATAGATAATACTGTTGAGATAGCTACTAGTTTGGGGGCCACGGTATTTATTAAGAAGATGGATGTTGAAGGTAAGCATAGAAATTGGGCTTATTCAAAAACAAGAAATGAATGGGTTCTTAGTTTAGATGCTGATGAGAGGCCAACTGCAGAGCTTAAAGAGGAGATAAATGCACTTTTGGTTAATAACCCAAAAGAAAATGCTTTTACCATACCACGCAGGAACTTTATCGGAGACTATTGGCTGCGTTGGGGAGGTCAATACCCTTCGGCGCAAATAAAATTATTCCGTAAAGATAAATTCAAATGGGAAGAAGTAGAGGTTCACCCTCGCGCATTTCTAGAAGGCGATTGCGGGTATCTTCAAAAAGACCTAATACATTATACTTACCGGGATTGGGCAGATTTTCTAAAGAAGCTCAATAATCAAACTACCTTGGAAGCGAAAAAGTGGTATAAACTTTCCTTAGAAAATCCTAAAAAGGCGGGCTATAAAATGAATACGTTCCATGCCTGCTACAGGACAGTGGATAGATTTATCAGGACATTTTTTGTCAAGAAAGGCTATCGCGATGGCTTTATCGGTTTTATGATTGCCTATTTCGCTTCCCTTTATCAAATGGTAAGCTACGCCAAATATAGAGAACTCAAGAATAAAGGCAAGCTGCATAGCTCTTAAACTCATAAGTTTGTAAGTAAACCCCGCTAGAGAACTTCGTCCCCTAACGGGTCGTTGCGCTGAGGGTGGCATTACACCACCGTCAGCTTCTAAATATACACCACCGACTTCGTCGGTGGCTCTCTCTAACGGGGTAAATATTTAAGAGCCAAAGAGCTTATGAGCTGCGAGCTTTCTTAATATGGATAATCTTTTTCAGACCGAAAAAATTTACACTATTTCAGAGCTTAACAATGTGGTTAAAAAGCTCATCAGGCAGGAATTTCCCGATTATATCTGGGTTTGCGCAGAGATACAAGATTTAAAAGATAGGGGGACGATAAGTTTAAATCTTGTCCAGAAACATGCTGAATTTAATGAGATCGTCGCGCAAGTAAGAGCAGTGATATTTGAAAATGTCAAACCGCAGATTATAAAGCGCATCAAGGAAGCAGATAATGCTTTTGAATTAAAGAAAGATATAGAGGTAAAATTACTTTGTAAAGTTGACTTATATGTTAAAAATGGCCAATTCAGCCTAACGGTAGTTGATATTGACCCTATCTATACGCTTGGAAAAATCGCGCAAGGCCGCCAACGCATAATTGAGGAATTGAAAGCTAAGGGTTTACTTGAAAAAAATAAAGTTCTTCCTATTCCGCAGTTACCCTTAAAAATCGGCCTAATTACCGCATACAACTCTGCCGCTTACCATGATGTCGTGGATGAATTTAAAAAGAGTAATTACGGCTTTAAGATTTTGGTATACGATTCTTATATGCAGGGTAAGTTTGTAGAGCGTGACGTCATATCTGCGCTTAGGTTTTTTGATCGTTTTGCTAAAGATGAGCTGGATGTGGTTATGATTGCAAGGGGTGGAGGCTCCACGGCAGATTTAAGTTGGTTTGATAATAAAAAAATCGCAGAGGCAGTAGCATTCTCTAAGTTTCCGGTTATCTCTGCGATAGGCCACGAGATAAATACGTCTATTACAGATATGGTTGCCCATACCTTTGTTAAAACCCCTACAAAAGGAGCGCAATTTTTAATTGAAAAAGTAAAAATATTTATAGAGGGGCTAGACCAATTAGAAGAAGAAATTATCCGGGCAACAGACAACTTTATCAAAAATATAAGAAGGTCACTAGAGACAATGACAGTAAAAATCGATTCATCTTTGCCGCGTTATTTTCAGCTTCATAAGGAAACGCTTCTGGTTCGCCGCCTTAACATTAATAGCCTGGTGAAAAGCCTATTGGCGTCGCATAGGCAACAGCTTAGTAAAGTAAAAGAACGGTTTCACCTTGATTTAAATAAAATTTTTGAAAATAATAAAGATTCTTTAAAATACACAGAGGAAAAGATACGCCTTCTTGATCCTAAGGTAATTTTAAAAAGGGGTTATTCCATAACCCTCAAGGACGGCAAAACCCTAAAATCCATTGACAATGTTACAGAGAGTGATATTATTAAAACCCTGCTTTACAACGGTAATTTGTTTTCTAGGGTGACAGAAAGAAAAACAGATGGGTAAAAAAATCATAAAATATAGCGAAGCTGTTGAGGAATTAAACAATATCCTTGGCGATTTAGAATCGGAAAATATAGATGTTGATGAGGTTTCTTCCAGGGTGAAACGAGCGGTAGAGCTTATAAAGATTTGCCGCGAGAAAATAGAAAATACGGAGTTAGAGGTAAGAAAAATAGTAAAAGAATTTGAGAAAGAGTCATTAGAGGAAAAAGCATAGGGGGGGGTTATGTTCTCACTGAAACTAAGAATGTCAATTTTGGTAATTCTTCTTTTTGCCATATTATACGCTATCGCTTCTGTGGTGATGTATTATATGGGGATACACGGATTTTTGCCGCAAATAATCGTCGCGGTTTTCTTTATGCTTATTCAATACTTTATAGGCCCCAAGATCGTAGAGATTTCTATGAGGGTAAAGTATATTAAAAAAGAGGAAACGCCGTGGTTGTTTGATATGGTCGCAGACCTGTCACGTAAAGCTAACATTCCAATGCCTAGAATTGGGATATCCTACATCAATATTCCCAATGCCTTTGCTTTTGGCAGAGGGGTAAGAGACGGCAGGGTTTGTGTGACTAAAGGAATTATGGATTTGCTAAGCCCGGATGAGCTAAGAGCAGTGCTGGGCCATGAAATTTCGCATTTAAAAAACCGTGATGTTTTGTTTATCACCTTGCTTTCGGTGGTACCGATGCTTCTTTACATGCTTTTTTTTCATCTTACAGGTTATGGTTCTTATTCGCGCAGACGGGAAAACTCTGGAGGCTCTGCGGCGCTTATAGGCATAGCTGCCCTCTTATTTTATTTTATAACGAATTTACTGGTGCTATATGCTTCGCGCATCAGGGAGTACTTTGCTGATAAGGGTTCGCTGCAGCTGGGAAATTCTCCGGCTACCATGGCCACCGCCCTCTATAAGCTGGTTTATGGGGCAGCGCGTACATCGAAAGAGGAATTAAAGCAGGTAGAAGGGCTCAAGGCCTTCTTTATTAACGATGTATCTAGGGCCAGGAACGAAATAGCTGAATTGGCCAGTCTGGATTTAGACAGAAGCGGCACTATTGACCCTTACGAATTGAGGAGTTTAAAAGAAAAGAGGGTGAAACTGAATTTTGCCGATAAGGCTATGGAAATATTAAGCACTCATCCCAACATGCTTAAAAGAATAAAACAACTTTCGCAATATAGCATGAATAGCTAAACTCTTGACTCCTTATACCACAATAAGTTACAAGACAAAATATCTTCCTTAGTATATTATTTAAAAAGAAATTATTAAAGAAATTATTAACAGAGTTGACAGATATTGGATAAAAGGGTATTATATTAATATGTTAGCTAAAGATAAGAAAAAGAATTTGATTGAGAAGTTCAAAGAACATCCCCAAGATACAGGCTCATCTAGTGTGCAGATTGCCTTACTTACAGAGAGGATAAGTTACTTAACCGAACATCTCAAGAAACACAAGAAAGACTTCCATTCGCGCCGCGGCCTTCTTATGCTTGTAGGCAGACGCAGACGCCTCCTTAATTATCTTAAGAAAAAAGATCCTCAAGGATATAATGGGGTCGCAAAGGATCTTAACCTGAAATAATATGGGTTTTTCTCTTTCGCTTTCCAATTTAGGCAAGAATTCTCTCACTTTTTCCACAGGAGATTGGGCTAAGCAGGCAAATGGCAGCGTGACCATCTCATATGGAGATACTGTTGTTCTTGCAACAGCCTGTATGTCTAAAGAACCGCCAAGGTCTCAAGGGTTCCTGCCTTTAACCGTAGAATATCAGGAAAAAACCTATGCGATGGGTAAAATTCCCGGCGGTTTCATAAAAAGAGAAGGTAGGCCTAAGGATGATGAGATACTTACCGCCCGTATGATTGATAGGCCGCTACGGCCGCTTTTCCCAAAAGGCTTAACCAAAGAAATTCAAATAGTTACGATAGTTTTGTCCAGTGACGGGAAAAACGATCCCGATGTTTTAGCTATCAATGCAGCTAGTTGCGCTCTGCTTATTTCAGATATCCCTTTTTATAATCCGGTGGGAGCGGTGAGGGTTTGTAAGGTAGAAAATGATTTAATTGTTAGCCCTACCTATGAAGAAAGAGAGAAAGCTTGTATGGAATTAGTAGTGGTGGGAACACAGGATTGCATAGTGATGCTTGAAGGTGAAGCAAAGGAAGTACCTGAAGCCCAAATTTTAGAAGGTATAAGGTTTGCTCACCCTTTTATAAAAGAGATAATTGCGGCTCAGAAGAGCATCAAAGAAAAGGTCGGCAAGAAAAAGAAGGAAGCCTCGCTGTATGAGCCAAATCAAGATTTATATAATTCCATCAAAGATAAAGTTGTAGGGCAACTTGAGGAAACCTATGGTTTGACAGGAAAAGAAGAGAGAGAACAAGCGTTTGATAAAATTCTTGTTTCTCTTTGCGAAGAGTTAGCCAAAGAAAATCCCGAAACAGATACAGAAGAAATAAAGCAGGTATTTTTTACCATAGAGGAAGAATTCGTGCGTAGAAAAATTATAGAAGAAGAAAGAAGGCCGGACGGACGTTCCTTAAAAGAGATTCGTCCCATTGAGTGTAAAGTGGGGGTGTTACCGCGTACGCATGGCTCAGCTATCTTTACCCGCGGCCAAACTCAAGCCTTATCCACCACTACCTTAGGAACTAGTTCGGATGAACAGTCTATTGAGGCGCTAGAAGGAAGAAAATCCAAGCGTTTTATGTTGCATTATACTTTTCCTCCTTTTAGTACCGGAGAGATAAAACCTATGCGTGGGCCGTCGCGCCGAGAAATAGGCCATGGTGCCTTGGCAGAAAAATCACTGATAAATATATTTCCTTCTAAGGAAGATTTTCCTTACACCATAAGAGTGGTTTCCGAAATTTTAGAATCAAATGGCTCCTCAAGCATGGCAACAGTTTGTGCTTCGTCATTAGCTTTAATGGATGCGGGTGTTCCTATAAAAGGGCCTGTAGCGGGCATTGCTTTAGGGTTAGTTAGCGAAGAACAAAACTACAAAATTCTTACCGATATAGCCGGGGTAGAAGATTATTACGGCGATATGGATTTTAAGGTTGCCGGGACAAAAGAAGGAATAACCGCCATTCAGCTAGATATAAAAATTGGTGGGCTTGAATATCATATCATAGAAGAAACTTTAGCGCAGTCTAGGCAAGCAAGGCTAATAATTTTAGAAAAAATGAAGCAAGCTTTAGAAGAGCCGCGGGAAGCAGTTTCTAAATACGCGCCTAAAATAAAATCCTTTAAGATAGATCCTGATAGGATTGGTGATATTATTGGCCCGGGAGGAAAATTTATCAGGAGAATGACGCGTGAAAATAATGTTATCATAGATATTGACGATGAAACGAGTATGGTTTTTGTAGTAGCTGAAGCTCAAGAAGATTTAGATAGAGTAGTAAATCAAATTATTAATATGACAAAAGATATAGAACCCGGCGAAGTATACGAGGTTAAGGTTGCCCGTATCACAAATTTTGGCGCTTTCTGTGAAATCGCTCCCGGCAAACAAGGATTAGTGCATGTTTCGGAACTCTCAGATAGTTTCGTAAAAGACGTACGAGATTTTTTAAAAGAGGGAGACATAGTAAAAGTAAAAGTTGTTGGCATCGACAACATGGGAAGGATTAATCTTAGCATAAAACAGGCGCAATGAAGCCCACCCCTACTTTTTCTAAAAGTAGAGATATTGTATACTCCTCAATTTTTATCGGTTTATCAATTATAATTTTTTTAAGCATATTTTCCTACACTTCAAATGATATTGCGCGCATGGCTTATCCTTCCTCAAAAATAACACACAACATCATTGGTGTCGTAGGCGCTTACTTAGCTCATATTTTGAGGCTCATATTTGGTCGAGCAGCTTATTCTTTACCCTTTTGCCTTTTTTGCTTAGGCTTGGATAAGGTCGGAGTTTTACGTTTCCGCGGTTTAAGCAAAAGCAAAAGCATTAATTTCTTTTCTTTTCTTATTTTTATTACTGTCCTATCTGCTTTTATGGGGATATTTTTTGAAAGGGAAAACGCAGATTTTACTTCTTCCGATGGAGCTATAGGTTTTTATTTGGCACAGTTTTTTGAGAAATACTTAGGCAGGCTTGGTTCGTTTATTACTCTTTCGCTGGTACTTGCGATAAACGCTCTTTTACTTTTCGCTTTTTTCTTTGCAGATCTATTTAAGGGAATTAAATTTAGCGTAGTTAAACTATTTTGTCTTTTAAGAGATTTAAGGCAGAAGCGAAAAGAAAAAGACGAGCAAGCAGAGAAACCTTTTAAGAAAAAGATAGTTATGCCTGAAAGTGAAGCTGAAATAGTAAGGCCTATCAGAGAACTAAAGCCAGAAGTAAAACCGGAAATTAAACTTTACACGCCTAGAATAAACACACCCCAGCCAAAGGTTGTGCCAGCAGCTAACTTAGGTAAAGAAAAGGTAATAGATAAGGAAGAGGTAAAGAAAAAGATAGAAGAGTTGGATGCCCAAACCGGCAAAAAATTTGACCCACAAACCTATAAACTTCCTACGCTTGAGCTTTTGAAAGTTCCGCCATCGCTCGATTATAGAGAAGTAAAAGAAGACATCGAAGCCAGTATCAAGAATTTAGAAGAAACTCTTTTAGATTTTGGCGTTGAGGCAAAAGTAGTGAGCGTGCAGAAAGGGCCAGTGGTTACAATGTATGAGCTTGAGCCAGCGCCAGGGGTTAAAATACAAAAAATTTCAGCATTAGCTGACGATATCGCTTTAGCCATGAAATCTTCGTCAGTGCGCATTGTAGCACCCATACCGGGCAAAGGCACGGTTGGGATAGAGGTGCCTAACGAGAAAAAACACCTTGTTTTTACCAGAGAAGTTTTGGAGGAAAAAGTTTTTACAGATTCTTCTTCTAAGTTAACTTTAGCTATTGGTAAAGATGTTTCAGGTAACCCTGTGGTGGCTGATTTAAAAGAAATGCCTCACCTTTTGATTGCCGGCACTACCGGTTCAGGAAAAACTGTATGCGTGAATACAATTATCAGCTCAATTCTTTTTAAGGCAAAACCCGATGAGGTTAAATTTATACTCATTGATCCTAAAATGGTAGAGCTTGCTACTTTTGCCGGAATTCCTCATCTTTTACACCCAATTATTTTTGAGGCGAAGAAAGCATTTATAGCTTTGAATTGGGCAGTAGAAGAGATGGAGAAAAGATATCAATTGTTAGCGCAAGAGGGTGTGCGCAATATTGATCTATATAATAAGAATGGCAAAAAAATGCCGTATATTATAATCATTATTGATGAATTAGCCGATCTTATGGTAGTAGCAAAAGAAAATATCGAAACAGCTATTCAGCGCCTTGCGCAGTTATCTCGGGCGGTAGGAATTCATTTAATACTTGCAACGCAAAGGCCTTCGGTTGATGTTATCACCGGTGTTATCAAGGCAAATTTTCCCGCAAGGATTTCTTTTAAGGTTTCTTCAAGAGTAGATTCTCGCACGGTTTTGGATGTGATGGGAGCAGATAAACTTTTAGGCAAAGGGGATTTATTATTTTTAAAGCCAGGCGCGCCAAAGCTTATACGTGCTCAAGGCTCTTACATAGACGATGAAGACATAGAAAATCTTACGCATTTTATACGCGAACAGGGCGGCCCGGTATATGAAGAGGGAATCGTTGAAGGCGAGAAAAGGGCAGCTTTGTATATAGCAAACGATGAGCTGCTTGACGAAGCAGTGAAAACAATTTTGCAGGCCCGTCAAGCCTCTGCTTCTATTTTGCAGAGACGCTTGCGTGTTGGTTACACCCGCGCAGCCAGGCTTCTAGATTTAATGGAGCAGCAAGGAATAGTTGGGGCTTTCTGTGGCAGTAAAGCCAGAGAAATTTTAGTTGACCCTGAAGAATTTTTAAAAGAAAAAGAAAAAGTATGACGCTAGATGATTTGTGCCTGAAGTTAGCTCAGAAAAGAAAAGAATTAGATTTAACCATTGAAGAGGTGGTTGAAAAGACCAAGCTATACCCTTCGGTAATAAGAGATATTGAGGCAGGGAATTTAGGTAATATAAATCCGGCCTATCGAAAAGGATTCTTGCGTATCTATGCTTCTTTTCTAGGTATAGATGTTTTAGATACGCTCGAAAAAGATTCTATAGTTGCCCCTTATAAAGAAAAGACCGTATCGGTTGTAAAAAAGGAAATTAAACCAAAGAAACCGCCGGCGCTAAAACCTCTTTCTCCAAAAGTAAAAAAAATAATCATTTTTTCTCTTGTCGGGATACTTATTCTGTGGGGTTTGGCAGGCTTTATTCGTTTTATTGGTAAAAGAATTGAACACCTGCCTAAAAAAGCAGCTAAAAAAGTTGAAAAAAATACCCCGGTAGTTTTTGTGCCACCGGCGAAATCTAAAGAAATAAGCGTTTCTTTAACCGCTAAGAGAAACTGCTACTTAAGAGTAAAAGTTGACGGAAAATTGCTCTTCGTAGGGCCTTTACGCAAAGGAGAGATAGAAAGCTGGAAGGGCAATAGAGAAATAGAGCTAAAAATAAGTGATGGTTCTGCTGTCTATTTAGAAGTAAATTCCAAACCAATTCCTGCCTTAACTACGTCGCGCAAAGCTATAAAGAGCCTCAAGATAACAGCCTCAGGAATTTCCATTGTCAAATAAGGACGCCAATTTCCGCCAATAAAGAAGACGCTAATCACCGCTAATATTAGCGAAAATTAGCGTATCTCCAAATTAGCGGTGATTAGCGTTTAAAGAAATATGCCTAAGAAAAAATTTTCTATAGTATCGCTGGGGTGTTTTCGCAATACCTACGATTCAGGAATAGTTGCAGAAAAGTTTCTACGTAAAGGATATTCTTTTATGGCAGAATCTCGCTCTTTAGCAAAAAATACAAATGAGTTTGCTGGTTGTGATGTACTCGGCATAAACACGTGCGGGTTTATTGATAAAGCTAAAAAGGAGTCTTTAGCGGCTATTAAAGAAGCAATACAGTTAAAAAACAGAGGCAAAATAAAGAAAATATTAGTCTTCGGATGTTTAGTCGAAAGATACCGTAAGGATTTAGAGAAATTTTTTCCTGAAGTAAACCAGTGGCGGGGCGTAGAAAAGCTATCGTGTAAGTTTATTAAACGTAAAAACCTCTTACCCCGCTATATCGATTTTTTAAAAATATGCGAAGGCTGTTTCAACAAATGTAGTTACTGTGCAATACCGCTTATAAAGGGAAGTTTGGTGAGTAAGCCAAAAGCAGAGATTGTAAAAGAGGCAAAATATTTAGATAGCCGCGGCGTAAAAGAGTTAAACATTATAGGCCAGGATATAACTAGTTGGGGCAGGGATTTAAAAGGCAAAGAAGGTTTAGGCCTGTTGCTAAAAAAAATTTTGCAGGAAACTAAAAATATACATTGGATAAGGCTATTTTATACACATCCACTGCATATCAGCGGCTCTTTATTAGATTTAATTGCTAAAGAAGAAAGGATTTGTAAATATATAGACTTGCCTCTTCAGCATATAAATGATAGAATTTTAAGGCTGATGAATAGAAAAATTACAAAAAGCGAAACTATTGATTTAATCAAAAAAATAAGAAAGAAAATTCCCGGCTGCGCCATAAGGACATCGATTATTACTGGATTTCCTACAGAAACAGAAAGGGAATTTGAAGAACTACTTAATTTTTTACAGGAGATGAGATTTGAGCGTCTTGGTACATTTATATATTCTCGAGAAGAAAATACTGCTGCTTATAATTTATCAGGGCAGTTGCATTATAAAACAAAAGAAAGGCGCTTGAAAGAAATTATGAGTTTACAGCAGAGTATCAGCCGGGATATCAATAGAGGGTTTTTAGGAAAAGAAATAGAAGTTCTTGTAGAAGAAAAAGAAAATGATATATTTAGAGGAAGGTCCCAATATGACGGCTATGAGGTTGATGGGGTGGTTTACTTAAAGAGAAAAAACCTAAAAATAGGCGAGTTTTATAAGGTAAAGATAGTTGATAGTTATGAGTATGATTTGGTTGGGGTATAGCACAGATAGTCACAGATTTGAAAGCGGATTAGCACAGATAAATTATCTGCGCTCATCTGTGATTCTTTATCTGTGTTCATCTGTGTTTTAATATGAATATAGCCAATTACCTCACTTTTGGAAGAATAGTTTTAGCTTTTATATGCATCGGATTTATTTTGGGAAACACATTTCCTTCGATTCTTTTTGCCTTTTTAGTTTTTATTTTCGCTTCCATAACCGACTGGCTAGACGGGATTTTCGCCAGAAAAAATAATCTTGTTTCAGATTTAGGTAAGTTGTTAGACCCTATTGCCGATAAAATCCTTATTATTGGAGTATTTTTAGCATTTTTACAATTAGAGATAGTAGTGAACGCCTGGATGATTAGCATAATAATGTTACGTGAATTTATAATTACAGGAATGAGGCTATATAGTTTAAATAAAGGAGAGATATTAGAAGCAAAGCGGTGGGGTAAACATAAAACTATATCGCAAATAGCAGCAATATTAATTATATTTATTTCTCTGTTGTTGTTTAAAAAGTTTCCCAATAACGCATTTGTTTCATTTCTGTATAATAAGTTTGTCTATTGGGTTATGTGGTATGTTGTAGTAATTACTCTTTTTTCCGGCGTATACTATTTTTGGATAAACCGCCGTTCCATCAAAACCTTTTAATACACAGATGAGCACAGATTAAGACCGCAGATGAACACAGATAAAATAAAGCTATCTGACAAAACTTGCGTTGCTATAACTACGCTTTTTGGTATAGGTTACGCGCCATTACTTGGCGGGACGCTTGCCTCAATTGTCGCAGTAGTTATTTTCATTCTTATAAAAAACCAGCTATATTTTTTTATTTTCACCACTATCTCGCTCATTTTAGCTTTTTCTTTGTCAGACCGCGCTGAAAAAATATTTGAAGAAAAAGACTGTAAAAAAATAGTCATTGATGATTTCTCAGGGATGTTGGTTTCGCTATTATTTATTCCCTATGATATTAAATTTATCATATGCGGATTTTTACTTTTTCGTATGTTTGACGCTTTTAAAATCCCGCCTATTGATAGAATTGAATGCCTTCCAGGAGCAAAAGGAGTAGTAGGGGATGATTTAGCAGCAGGAATTTTTACCTTAATTATTCTTCACGTGGCAAGGCTCGCCTTAAAAATTGCTTCGTAAATTGGCCCTGAAGCCGTCAACGTACTCTTAAACAGAGTTATTTCGCTGACAGAGAATTTTTCTTTTAATTCAACACATTTTATTTCTTTTTTTAAACGGTCAATATTCTTTTTTGTTCTTACCCTTGCCAGAGTAATATGCGTTTTAAACCGGCCTTCTTTCGGAAAGCCTATTTTTTCTAATTTTTTTTCTAAATTGTCCGCTATATTTTTTAGAATTTCTTCCTTATCCGTAGCCACAAAAAATACGCGTACATAATTTTCGTTAGGAAAAAAGCTAAAATCGGTTAAGTTTGCTTCCAAAGATTTGTATTGCGCTGCTACTTCCTGTATATTCTTTTTGATTTCTTCTAATTTTTCTTCACAAACTTCTCCTAAGAATTTTAAGGTCATATGGATATTCTTAGGCTCGACCCACCTAGCATCAAGTTCGCATTTTTGAAAGACCTTTATCGTTTGTTCTAATTTTTCTTTTAAGGTTAAAGGTAAACTAATAGCGATAAATAAACGCATATTCTTTAAAGAGTAGAGGGTGGCAACTAGCGAGAAAGAATTTAGTCTTTCTACTTGCTACTCGCTACTTTATATAATAAGTTAATTGCAAAGAGGCTTGCTTTTTTCCTCACCGTATCCCTACTACCTTTAATGACCATTTTTTTGCTGATTACGCCGGCTCTATTCGCTACCGTTATATACACCGTTCCTGCTTTTATTCCTTTTTTTGTTTCCGGACCGGCAAAACCGACCAGCGATACCCCTATATCAGAGTTAAAAACTTTCTTTACTCTTTTTGCTAATAATAACGCTATCTCGTTTGAAACGCCCTGTGTTTTTTTAAGCAGAGGAAGTGGGATTTTGAAAAATTTATTTTTGGCTTCTAAGGAATACACTACTATGCTGCCCTTAAAGACCTTTGAACTTCCGGGGATTTTTGTTAAGAGGTAAGAAAGGTAGCCGCCGCTACAGGATTCCGCTACAGCAAGAGATTTTTTTTTATTTTTAAGGATTGCAATAAGATTTTTTAGGGTATTCATGGCATTATCATTCTACCAAAAAGTTAACGAGCCTGCAGTAAAAATATAAACAATAATAGTTATTATCTAATAATAATTATTGACAAGATAAGATAGCGATGCTATATTACCCAAACTATGCAAAACTGTATACAAATCCTAAAAGCTAAGAAAGTAAAAGTTACCACTCAGCGCGCAGAGGTATTTAGGGTGTTACGCCAAGAAGGCGGGCATTTAACCGCTGAGGAGACATTTGATAAAGTGCGCAAAAAATTTCCAACGGTTTCACTTGCAACTATCTATTCTATTTTAGAGATATTGCGAAAAAACGGCTTAGTAGAGGAGTTGCGTATTATTCCTGATAAATCCTGTTTTAATGTTCGGATGGATTTGCATCACCATTTTTACTGCAGAAAGTGCAAAAAAATTTTTGACATAGATATACCTTTCTGCGAAACATTAAATAAAAAAGAGGCTAGCGGCCATTTAATAGAAGAATGCCAGGGGTATTTCTACGGTACATGCAAAAAGTGTAGAGAAAAATGAAGCTCCGCGGGCGTAAGCCTTGCGGCTTACTGTATCCGCTCCGCGCGGAGCGGAATCCCGACCACGTTTCCATCTACAGCCTAATGCCTGAGGTTTTACAGTGTCGGGATAATCTTAAGACTTTTGGGAATTTACAGTTACTATGATGGTAAAAGAGATAAGATTAAAATTTCAAGAAAGCGTTCAAAGAACGTCGACAACAAAAAGTTTTCGATTTACCGGTCAAGAAAGGATAGATTTTATCCCGGGGCAATTTTTACAGTTTATTTTTGATGAAGATAACAAGAATAATCGCGAATTAAATAAATATTTATCATTTTCTTCTTCACCGACTAATGATTACATAGAGGTAACCAAAAGACTAAGCGCTAGTCAGTTTTCGCAAAGACTAAATAGTCTTAAACCTAATGATATGGTTACTGTTAAAGCGCCTATGGGAACTTGTGTTTTTGATCAAAATGATAAAAAAATAGGATTTGTCATTGGTGGTATTGGTATAACACCAGTAATATCTATAGTTGAATATATTATTGATAAAGAGGTGAAGACAGATATTGTGCTTTTTTATTCAAATAAAAGCGAAGAAGATATTGCTTTTAAGAAAGAGTTGGATACTTGGCAATCAATCAGCAAAAATATAAAATTAGTATATACGATTACTGATTGTCAACCTAAGGATGATAAGTGTGTTTTTGGTAAAATTACTAACGAGTTAATCGCAAACAAAGAATACGATATGACCCAGAGGAAAATTTTTATTTTTGGCCCCCCTAAAATGGTGAATACAATGAAGAATCTTTGTATAGAGATAGGTTGTAAAAAAGAGAATTTACGTACGGAAAGTTTTATCGGCTACTAATCAAATGAGACCCAGACTTATGGACTCCGATAAAACGTCGAAGGAACATAAGTCTGTTGGTCGAATTTGACCCCACACCCAGATAGGTTGGTATAATTTATTAAAGTTCTTTAAAAAATAAACATAGTCAACCCCATATCGCAGAGTTATAAAATGGACTGCTGGGTGTGGGGTTCAATTCAACTAAGTAATTTTTCTGCGCTTATCGCTTGAAAAATTACAGTTTCATTGAAAAAGGAGGAATAAAATGTTAGAAGAAAAAGTAGAAAAAGTTTTAGCTGAGATACGGCCTATGTTGGAGGCTGACGGTGGTAACGTAGAGCTCGTAGGTGTTACCGATAAGGGTGTAGTGAAACTACGCTTAAGCGGCGCTTGCGGGTGTTGCCCGATGAGCACCTATACGCTAAAAATGGGGATTGAACAAAAACTGAAAGAAGAGATACCGGAGGTTGTGTGCGTGGAACAGGTCAAATGAGGCCATAGCTTAGCGAGCGAAGCAAAGCTAAGCTATCTGGTCGAATTTGACCCCACACCCAGAGAGAAGGGTGCGGAGTATTTGTATTTTTGAAAATAAATATGGTAAATCTTATGCCTTAGGGGCGTGAAATGTAACCGCTGGGTGTGGGGTTTAATTCGCACTATTATTTTTTCTGCGTGTATACACTTGAAAAAATAATGTGCTTATTAAAAAGGAGGTATTATATGCTATCAATAAAAGATTTATTACAAAGCGCTGATTGGAAAAAAGAGAAACACGTACCTGTTATCGAAGCTCAAGATAAGATTAAAAAAGGTGAATTGGTTAAAATTAACGTAAGCGTGGGTAAAGAAATAGCACATCCTAATACTACAGAACATCATATAGCTTGGATAGCAGTTTATTTTTTACCTACAAATGAGAAATTTTCTTATCAGATTGCTAGATTTGACTTTGCCGCGCATGGCGCTTCTACGCAAGGGCCCAACACCAGTACGATTTATACCGAACCAGCAATGTCTGGCAGCTTAAAGACCGATAAATCAGGCACCATACTTTCAGTTTCCTATTGTAATATCCATGGTTTATGGGAAAGTTCTAAGGAGTTAGTGGTAGAATAAGGATGTTGGTTAAGTTTTTCATATTAACGAGGAGTTAAAAAGAAGGAGGGTTTTATGGATAAGAAGCTGCAAAACACATTCAATGAACAAATCAAGAACGAATTGTATTCCGCATACCTTTATTTAGGTATGGCCGCTTATTTTGAATCCAAAAATTTAGAAGGTTTTAGCCATTGGATGAAGGTGCAGTTTAAAGAAGAACAAACTCACGCGATGAAGATGTTTAATTTTCTCGTCGACAGAGGCGTAAAAGTTATTCTTAAGGATATTGCACCTGCCAAAGTCGACTATGCCTCTGCTATGGAGGTATTTGAGGAAACCCTTAAACATGAACAGAAAGTGACGAGTCTCATTAATAAGCTTTACGAATTATCACTAGAGGTAAACGATCACGCTGCGAGTGTATTTTTACAGTGGTTTATAAACGAACAGGTAGAGGAAGAGAAAAATGCAACGAAGATTTTAGAAGATTTAAAAACCATTAAAGTTGAGGGTCCGGCGCTGATTATGCTTGACAGGGAACTCGCCAAGAGACAAGGATAATTATTTTTAATGAGGCTTAGCCCCGATTTATCGGGATGTAGCCGAATTAACCCCACACCCAGTTTTGTAAGTAGCCTGGGATGGAAAGATATAGCAGTGAAGGTGAAATCTATCCTTTGGCTTTGTCGCAAAGTGTTATTTCAAAACTGGGTGTGGGGTAGTTCATTTTGTAACGATACAGCAGAAGAGAATTTTTTAGGGGGGTGAGACTATGCCGGTAAGAATCGGCAATGTTACTATGTTTATTGAGGTACTACAAAAAGCAATTGACGCGGAAAACACTTTAAGGAATTGTTGTAGCCATCTTTCATCTTTAATCCATAACGGCAGAATCCGTAAAGAGTTTAACCGCCTTGCTGAAGTTGCTGATAACGATACCCACGTACTTAGCGGCTATATGCGGGCGCAAAATATGCAATTAATCTTGCCAGAAAATAAATGTAAGTATTGTAAAATTAAACCTGAAAGTTTTTCTCTTGAGGGCGCCGTTAATTTAGGATTAGAGATTGTAAGTCTTTGTGAGGCATTATATAAAGACTTAACTAAACTTACTAAAGACTACAGCAGCAAAACATTATTTGAAAACTTACGTAAGGAGAAAGCAAGAGAAAAAAATTTTCTCAAAAGAGAAAAGAGGTTTATTAAGGAAAACGAACCATCTTCTTGCATCATTAATGAGTATTGTATTCCTGAGATTGCCGCTAAGCTTTGGAAATAATAGGGCAGATTTACCTAAAACACCTTATAAAGCATAAGAAATATTGATACTTTAGGCATCACTCAGTATTAACCCTCAAGCGTAGCCCAGCAGGGCACCCTGTTGGGTAGCCGAATAGATTGATTTTTCTAATATTATCGCAATCAACCAGTCTCCGCGGCAAGCCGCGGAGTATGTTCTATGCTAATGTTATCACTGGTTCATTCATTGCCTTGGAATGAGGTCAACTACGTTTACGATTTCGGCTTCATCCCCGTGGCAAGCCACGGGGTATTCGCCGAGAGAGAATAAAGCTGCGGATTTAGCGTATAATTTCGAATAAGCGCCCCACACACTATTTTATTGACAGATAAATAAAGAAGTGATAAAATCCTTCTACCTAAAAAGGCAGAAAAAATGAAGAAAAAATCCCTTAAAGTTTCCAGAACTAAAACTACAAAAAAACCCACATTAAAACGTGTAATTTCTAAAATCACCAGAAGAAAAAGGTTCACCGCCGCGAAAGAAATTATTCCTCAAAAATCAGACTATTCCTTACCAAAAGAAGAGGAAAAGGTACAAGTAGAAAAGGTTAAATTTACCACAATCCAAGAGCCCGTTTCTGAAACTATACGCTACAATCTACCGGTGAGATACGGCGACGACCGCATTACTATACTTCCCAGAGACCCTTGGTGGACGCACAGTTATTGGGATATCTCCGAGCGTAAAATAAACGAGGTTATCTCTTCGATACCGATTTATGAACGCCAGAATTTAAAATGGATACTGCGTGTTTATGATGTTACCGGAATAAAGAGTTTTCAGGGTAATAATGCCAATTCTTCTTTTGATATTGATATTAATTTTGAAGCAAATAACTGGTATATAAATGTTAATCAGCCAGAGAGGGATTGGTGCGTAGAAATCGGCCTCATTAATCCTTTTGGAAAATTTTTCCCTGTCGCGCGTTCCAATATTATTAAAACCCCTTATTTTGGTATTTCTTCAATTATTGATGAAGAGTGGGCAATACCTGACGAAGAGTATTACAAGGTTTTAGGTGTGTATGATTTGGGGAAAAGCTCTTTAGAGCGAAAAAAGAAATTTGAGGAAATAATTAGGCATCAGATATCTTCACCTCTTGCTTCTTGGGGTGTAAGTAGCTTATTCAGCGAACGTCCGCGCGCCGCGGATAAATTTTTCTTAGAGGTTTGGACAGAGCTTATTCTTTACGGGCGCAGCGAACCAGACGCAGAAGTTATCGTAGAAGGCAAGAAAGTTAGTTTGCGTCCTGACGGAACATTTTCCTTAAGATATGCGCTGCCGGTGGGAGATTTTCAATATAGAGTAGTTGGCACATCAAAAAGCAAGAAACATAAGATAACTAAGACCCCCGCGGTAAAACGGCTTGATAAATAAAAAACGCTAATACACGCAAATCCAACGCTAATACACGCAAATGAAATCTGCGATTATCCGCGTTACATTCGCGTTAATCTGCGTTAAATTAAATTAATACTTTAAATATGGAAAAAGGTTATTTAGCGTTAGTTCTTCATGCTCACCTTCCTTTTGTGCGCCATCCCGAATACGAAGAGTTTTTAGAAGAGAGATGGTTTTTTGAAGCGATTAGCGAAACTTATATCCCTATTTTAGAGATGTTTGAGGGCCTGGTGCGTGACGGTGTAGAATTCTATATCACCATGAATCTTTCTCCCTCGCTATGCAATATGTTAGCAGACGAATTGTTAAGGAATAGATATGTTGTGCATTTAAATAAAATGGTGGAGCTCTGCGAGAAGGAAATTGAAAGAAATAGATTTAACCCCGACTTTCATAAAATAGCGTTAATGTATTACCATCGTTTCAGCCGCACTCGCGATAAGTTTTTGCACACATACGGTAAAGACCTAATTCGTGAATTTAAGAAATATCAGGATAAAGGGTTTTTAGAGATAATTACTTGCAGCGCAACCCACGGCTTTTTACCTCTTATAGGCATAAACAAAGAAGCTATAAAAGCACAGATTAGAGTGGGGGTAAATTCTTATAGGAAGTTTTTCGGTTGTGACCCCAGAGGTATTTGGCTTCCTGAATGTGCCTACTCTGAGGATACAGATAAACTTTTGAAAGAAGAAGGAATAAAATATTTTCTTTTAGAAAGCCACGGTATCCTTTTTGCAAGGCCTCGGCCAAAATTCGGAGTTTACTCTTCTTATTATACAAAAAATAAAATAGCTGTTTTTGGAAGAGACCACGAATCTTCTAAGAGCGTTTGGTCCTCTGTACAGGGTTACCCCGGAGACTATAACTACAGAGAATATTACCGTGATATAGGCTTTGACCTTGATTATGATTATATAAGGCCATATATATCAAATTGCGGAACACGGATATTTACCGGAATAAAATATTACCGTATAACCGGCGAAACTCTCCATAAAGAACCGTATGTTCCAGAGTGGGCAACCGAAAAAGCCGCATATCATGCAGGCAATTTTATGTTCAATAGAGGAAAACAAGTGGACTATTTACAATCGATATTTGACCGAAAACCTATTATCGTTGCCCCCTACGACGCAGAGTTATTTGGTCATTGGTGGTTTGAGGGAGTACAATGGCTTAATTTTCTCATACGAAAGATTAGGTATGACCAGAATGCTGTTAAATTAACAACTCCTTCGCGATACCTCGGTGTTTATCCAAAAAATCAGGTCATAAGCCCCGCTCCTTCAAGCTGGGGTTGGAAGGGCTATTACGAGGTTTGGCTTAATGGTTCAAACGACTGGATATACCCGCATCTACATCGTGCCCAGGAAGCAATGACAGCCCTAGCGAAGCAACACGCTAGCAGCGGCCAAGTAAAACAGAGAATTTTGAATCAGATGGCAAGAGAGCTTTTACTTGCGCAAAGCAGCGATTGGGCGTTTATGATGAAAACCGGAGCATTTAGCGAATATGCTAAGAAAAAAACCGTCACCCATCTAGAAAGATTTTACCTGCTTAAGAACTATCTTGATAGAGGATTTGTCAATTACGAGGTTATAGAGGATATAGAAAGAAAGGATAATATCTTTCCTGAAATTGACTATTCTGCTTTCCAATCCCTATGACGCAGATTAACGCGAATGTAACGCAGATTTACGCAGATAAAATATCTGCGACCATCCGCGTGCAATCTGCGTGTGTCTGCGTTTAATAATATGAATAAATTACCGACAAAAGTTATTTTTATTTGGCATATGCATCAGCCCTGCTATAAGCTGCCGAATAAAAACTATTATTTACTTCCTTGGGTAAGATTACACGCCATCAAAGATTATTATGGGATGGCAAAGACGGTAGAAAAGTTCGATAAAATCAAAGTTACTTTTAACTTTAGCGGCGTACTCTTAGAACAGCTTAATGATTACATAACCAAAGGCAGCCGCGACTACTACGTAAATCTTACGCTTAGGGATCCAGGGGGGCTTAAAAAAGAAGAAAAGGATTTTATTATTGATAGATTTTTTTCTTTAAACTTCGAAAGATTTATCAGGCCGCACAGGCGTTACTTGCAATTATATAATAAAAAGTTATCGCCGAAAGCAAGATTCAATCACCAAGACATCGCTGACTTACAATTTCTTTTTAATGTTTTTTGGTTTCATCCCTACACATTTAAAGAAGATAAAAACTTACGCCAATTATTGGCAAAAGCAAAAGGCTATACCGCCGAAGATAAAGAATATATTATTGATAAACAATATGAAATTATTTCCAGGATTATTCCACTCTACAAGAAACTTATTATGCAGAAAAAAATAGAATTGACGCTTACACCGTTTCACCACCCTATTATGCCTCTATTGTATGACAGCGATATCGTGAAGGAGTTTTCTTATTTAAAAAGGCCAACGCTAAGATTTTCTTATCCTGCGGATTGCGTATGGCACTTGCAGCAGTCAAAAGATATTTTTAAACAAATGTTTGATTATACCCCTTGCGGCAGTTGGCCATCTGAGGGGGGTGTTTGCGAAGATGTTGTTTCTCTGTATGGCCAAGAAGGATTTAAATGGATTGGGGCGGACGAAGCGAATCTTTTTAAAAGTTTAACTACCGAATATGTTTCCTACGATATGATTAAAAACCAGCGCCATATTATTTACAGGCCTTATAAATTTAAGGGCGTAAACGTATTTTTTAGGGATAGGAATTTTTCGGACATGCTTAGTTTTGTCTATCAAGGATGGAATGATCCAGTCTTTGCCGCAAACGACCTCTTGGAGCATTTTAAGCGTACTCACTTATATGCTAAAGAAATTTTTAAAGAAAGAGCTATTACTATAATTATGGATGGAGAAAACGCTTGGGAATATTATAAAAATAACGGCGTAGATTTTTTAGAAACTTTATATTCAAATTTAGAGAAAAGCGATATGCTTTCTACAACCACACCTTCTGATTTTCTCCAACATAACGGCACCAGGAACCTAGAGAGGCTTGCCAGCGGCTCATGGATAAATGCGGATTTCGGTGTTTGGATTGGCTCGAAAAAAAATAATATCTATTGGAACATATTACGTAAAACTCGAGACCTAATTGAAAAGAGCAAAATATTTGGAATAAATCTTGAAAAGTTAAAAAGTTATTTTTATCTTGTTGAAGGCAGTGACTGGTATTGGTGGAATACTTTCGAAGATATACATGAAGAATTTAAAAATATATTTTTCTCCTATGTAGAAGAAATACACCGAATGTTAGGAAAAAAGCCACCAGCACGTATAAAATAAAAGATGCGCAAAGCGCATAGTGGCAAGCGTAAAGCGTAAAAAATAAGCATAGCGCATGGCGCACAGCGCATAGCGTTTTAATTCTATAAAGGATGAGTAAAAGAGATTTAGAGATTCAGAAAGATTCAAAAACTATAGTTTGATCTTGATCTAATGCCAAGCGCTTTGCACTATGCCCTCTGCGAAATTCGCTATGCGCCATGCGCTTTCCACCCGGGGCGGATCCGCCTCTGGCGGAAGCGCTATGCTTGATTATTATGGGTAAAGTATATTTTTTATTCGGCGTTCACAATCATCAGCCCGTAGGTAATTTCCCTCATATATTTAAAGAAGCGTATGAACGATGTTATTTTCCGTTTCTAGAGCTTTTGGAGAAATTTCCCAAAGTAAAATTTAGCCTTCATAATTCAGGCCCGCTCTATGACTGGATAGGCGAACATACTCCAAGCTATCTTAGTATTTTAAAAAAGTTATCTAAAAGAGGACAGGTAGAAATTATAAGCGGCGGTTATTATGAGCCGATTCTTCCCATCGTCGCCGACGAAGATAAATACGGCCAGATTAAACTAATGAATGAGTTCATTGAGAAAGAATTTAACAAAACCCCGCAAGGGCTTTGGACCGCAGAAAGAGTTTGGGAGCCTTATTTAGCAAGAATTATCAATGGTTGTAATTTAAGATATACATTTCTTGACGACACCCATTTTCGTTACGCAGGCCTACAGCAAAAAGAGTTTTTCGGCTACTATACGACCGAAGATGCAGGAAAGCCTATATTTGTTTTCCCTATCAGCAAATCTTTACGCTATAAAATTCCTTTTTCCCAGGCACATGAAGCCATTGAGCTGCTTAGTAGTTTCAAACAGGATGAGGAAGATATCCTTGTTACGCTTTTTGATGATGGAGAAAAATTCGGCCTTTGGCCAAAAACTTATGATTGGGTTTATAATAAAGAGTGGCTTAAAAAATTTTTATCTCTATTGGATGAATCTGACTCTATTGAAACTATTACACCATCTGAGGCCATAAAGAAATTCTCTAGCCGCGGGATCATTTATCTTCCTACCGCTTCTTATGAAGAAATGGGAGAATGGGTTCTAGAACCACAGAGTTTTTTTGCATACGAGGGTTTAGAAAATTTTTTAAAAGAAAGTAATAGGCTTGATGAGTTCAGGGATTTTATTAGGGGAGGCTTTTTTAGGAATTTTTACCATAAATATAGCCGCCTTAACTATATGCAAAAAAAGATGCTTTTTTTAAGTAGAAAAATTAATGCAGCTACGAGCTTTGAAAAAGATAGAGATATATTTATAAGTTTATATAAAGCACAAACAAACTGTGGATATTGGCATGGGGTATTCGGCGGTTTTTATTTAGGCCACATTAGAGGAGCGGTTTATGAAAACTTGGTAAGCGCTGAAAACTTACTGGATAAAAAATATAAAGAAAAGAATGTTAGCGTTGAAGAAGAAGATATCGATTTGGATGGTAACAAGGAAGTTATTGTAAAAAATGATAAGCTAATCTGTTGCTTCTCCTCAAAAGGAGGTACTGCCTTAGAATTTAGTTTAAGGTCCCAAGCCTTTAACCTTATTAATACAATTACAAGGAAAGAGGAGTCATATCATAAAAAGATAGTGGAAAATGTTGATAAGGGGCAAGACGTTGCCACTATTCATGATATTGTAAAGCAAAAAGATAAAGATCTGGATAAATTTCTTATTTACGATGGGTATGAACGCCTATGGTTTGTAGATCATCTTTTAGCCAAAAATACTACCATAGATGATTTTAACCTTCAGGGGAGCTTACGTAGCTTAGGTAATGAAATTTATGACGCTTCTGTTAAGAAAGATAAAGAGAAGGTATTTTTAAGCTATCGCTACGGCGATAAAAGTTTAGATTTTTTGAAAAAAATTGAATTTTCTTCATCTTTGGGCTTTAAAGCAAGTTATAAGTTCGGTAAAAAAAATATCTTGAATGATTATGATTTTGGTATAGAATTTAATATATCCTTGCCATCGCTTGATGACATTTTTGGGAAAGAAAAATCGAAAGAAATATCTTTAAACGAGCCGAAGGTATTTAAGAATGCCGGTTCTTTTACAATATTGGATCATTTTAAAAATGTCACCTTAGATTTTGACTTTGATAAGGCAGATATTTTTACTTTACCTCTGTATTCGGTGTCTTCTTCTGAGGGGGGATTTGAGAAGGTTTATCAGCAGCTCGTGGTTCTTTTCATAATAAAAAGTAAAAAAGATATATTTAATATATCTTTTAAAGCCAAATAAATTAATAGTTCTTTCCCAAGTTTGTTGCAAAAGGAAAGAACTTGATTACACCGATTTTAAAAAGATTACACAGATTTTGGATAGATTTTATACGTATTCTTAATCAGTGTAATCTGCATCTAATCTGTGTAATCAGAAGCTTTCTTGCAATCAAGAGGTCAAAAATAAAAATTTTACAGAGAAGGTATTGAATCTAAATTAGTTACGAAATATTTGTGCAACAAAGTCGAGAAAGCTTCAAAGTAATAGGATTAATTGTTGGTATGGTAAGTTTAACTTGTTCTTAGTCAGACGGTTATTAAAAAAGGGAGGTGCAAAATGGCATTTGGTGCAAGAGCAAATTCTTCTAAAAGCACAAGCGGCAGAAAGATTGATGAAGCAAAGTTAAATCAGATGGTAAAGGACCGTGCATATTTTATTTGGCTTGAAAAGGGAAAACCGCATGGCCAAGATATGCATATTTGGTTTCAGGCAGAAAAAGAAATCCTTGTTAAAGTAAGTAGGTAAATCAATTTCTTCGGCCTTAAAGGCTTGAGGTTTGCTGAAATTGATGGTTCGACCAGACTTACCATCAATCCTGAGTAGGTCGAAGGATGATATTCTAGCGCCGTCCGTATAATCCCTGTCTAGTTGTCTGTCCGGCAGGAAGACGTTCCGCCAAAGATACGTTTTTTGCGGCGCGAACGTATAAACCAGGCCACCATAGGTTACTTCTAGCATCAAAATCAACCAGTCTCCGCGGCAAGTGAGCGGAGTATGTTCTATACTAATATTTCACTGGTTCATTCATTGCCTTGGAATGAGGTCAACTACGTTTACGATTTCGGCTTCATCCCCGTGGCAAGCCACGGGGATGAAGCCGAGAGAGAATAAAAGTAGAAAACTATTCAGATTACTGTACCTTTTGAGATGGGACGTTTCTAATATTTTGAAAAGGCGATTTGCCCCAAGCAAGGTGAATTTTTTTATTTGGGGGATAGAGATTTTTTAAAAAAGAATTCTCTATCCATGCAGAAAGCGGTGGCCTATAAAGTAAGGAGGTTTTTTATGAAAGCGGTAAAAGGCGAAGAGATTTTTATTACTACTGAAAATAAGGTAGGTAAATTAGAAGAAGTAACGAAGTCAGTTATGGGCAACGGCATAAACATACGCGGAATAAGTGCCTATGCAGTTGGCGATAAGGCATATTTTAGATTAATAACTTCGGATAATGCTAAGGCTAAAGAAATATTAAAGAAAGTAGGGGCACTACAGACTAAAGAGGTGATAATTGTAGATATGCCAGATGAAGTTGGGCAGTTAAATAATTTAGCTGCTAAGTTGAAAGAAGCCAACGTTGACTTAATGCACATTTATGGCACAACCTCTAAGCCCAATCAGTCAGCAATAATTGTTTTTTCTTCGAACAATAATAACAAAGCCCTAGAATTGATTTCTTCATAACTTATTAATGCAGATGGATTTTCCTTCTTCATTTCTATGGGGCGCCGCACTGTCGAGTTATCAAACAGAGGGAGAAAATTTTAATACTGATTGGTATCTTTGGGAGAAAAAGAGAGAATTAGAACCTGCCGCAAGAGCCTCCAACCACTACCACTTATTTGAAAACGATTTTGAGTTAGCGAAAGAACTTAACTTTAACTGCTTAAGGCTTTCAGTGGAGTGGGCAAGAATTTGCCCTCGTTACCATATTTATTCAGAAAAAGAATTCGGGCATTATAAAGAAGTAATTGGTACGCTTCTTAGTCTTAACCTAAAGCCGATTGTTAATTTACACCACTTTACTAACCCTATATGGTTTTCTGAACGGGGCGGCTGGCTTTCTTCTAAAAATATTGACTTCTTCCTGCACTATCTAAAAAAAGTAGTTGAGAGTTTTAAGACGGAAGTAGAATACTGGTTGATTTTTAATGAGCCATTAGTTTATATCTATAACAGTTTTGTTTTGGGTATTTGGCCTCCGGGGCGCCGCTCATTAATAGAGGCAAAGAAAGTTTTAGATAACATTATAAGCGCTTATCGTGTTGGATATCAAGAAATAAAAAATATATATAGCGGCAACTCTACTACTGCGAAAGTATCATTCTCTAAACATATGAGGATATTTTCTCCTTGCCCCACTTTTAATACTGGCTTAAATAATTTTAGCGCTTTTTTAAGAGACGGAATTTTTAATTTTAGAATTCTTGATCATTTATGCAAAAAAGGATACTTAGATTTCATTGCTATGAATTACTATTGTAAAGAGTACGTTAAGTTTAAAGGCCTGTTCGGTGTAGGTTGTGATCACGGTTATCACCAAGAAAGGAAAAATTATCTTAACTGGTACGTTTACCCCAAAGGACTTTATGAATTCCTCATTAGATTAAAACGATATAATTTACCTATCATTATTATGGAAAACGGTACAGCCGAAAAACAAAATATATTATACGAAGATTATTTAATTTCACACTTAAAAAGCGTGGCTAAGGCTATTTCGGCAGGCGTAAACGTGCAAGGGTATCTATGGTGGTCGCTCATAGATAACTTTGAGTGGCATGAAGGTTTTGGTCCTCGCTTTGGATTGATTGAGGTAAACTACCGCGATTTTTCTCGAAAGATAAGACCTTTCGCTTTGACCTACGCAAAGATTTGCAAAGAAAATAGGTTAGAGATTAAAACATAATTATAATATGAATAACCAAGCTCCAAGAAATCCGTCAAATTCAAAGAATTTGACGAGACCTCGCCAATTTGCTTATAGCAAATTGGCGGGCAATAACCAAACAATGCCCAATAACCAAATTCCAATAATCAAACTTTTTTATCGTTTGGTTATTGGATATTGAATATTGTCCGCCACCGATATGTTTTTATATGTGGGCGGATCCGCCTCTGGCGGAGAGTTTGCTTGGAGCTTGCCCGCCTTGCCGAGCAAGGCGGGCAGGTATCTTGGTTATTGGTTATTTCGTCATTATCTTGGTTATTGGTTATTTTTAAAATATGGATACCCAACAAACTAAATTCATTATCGCTAATACCCCGCCGTTTAATAAATTAAAAGACCAAGAGTTGGTAGAGTTCTTGAATATAAGCGAGGTTAAAGAATATAAAAACGGTGCTATTCTTTATCGGGACGGTGACCAACCAGATTATTTTTATTTTATTTTACAAGGAAGAGTAGTAGCCTTAACCACCCAAGCCCAAAGTGAGCAAGAGATAGAACTACTTAAGCGCGGCACATCGTTTGGTATAATTTCTTTATTTAACGATGAACCACATTCTGTTACTACAAGATCGATTGAAAACTCATTCGTATTAAGGGTAGAAAAAGATAAGTTTAAAGACTTTTTGAACAAACACCCCTTAATCTCTTTCGAGTTCTATCGTCTCCTTTCCCAAAGAATACGGGGTAGGGCCCGGCCAAAAAAGATTTTTCAATGTAAGAGAATAGGAATTTTTGGTGTTAGTTTATCTGGAAAAACGACCTATATGTTTAAGTTAGGGTCGCATTTAAATGAACAAACCCAAAAAAAAGTTATTTGCGTTGAGCTTTCTATAAATAATAACTTTACCTTCCCTTCTTTAATGGCTAAAAGCGTAAAGTCATTAGATCTCGATGAATTCAAGGAAGAAAATATTGATAAATACATTTTGAGAGATAAAGTCGACTACCTATTGGCCACCATACGCATAAAAAGCAATTTTCTCTCCCTTTTAAATTTTCTTTCCGAAAACTATCATTTCATTCTTTATGAAATTCCTTCACAACTTTTTGGGGATTCATCTAATGAGGTTATCGCGCCCAGTGATTATCTTCATTTTCTTGTTTCATCAGACAAAAAAGAACTAATTCAAGCAGCATCTTTAATAAAAGATTTAAAGAGCCAAGATAAAGCCAGTGAAGATAAGATAAAGGTAATATTAAACGAGTTTAATAAAAAAGACGATATAACTTTTGGGCAGGTAGTAACAATTTTGAATCAACCTATTTATGCGACATTACCCTCTTATGAATCTGGTAATTATACGAGAACGTTACGTAGGATTGCGCGTCAAATCGGGGAAGGTGTTCTGGGACTAGCGCTAGGCAGCGGCGGAGCATACGGTTTTTCGCACGTAGGAGTTTTAAAAATATTAGAAAAAAATAATGTCAATATAGATATTATTTGCGGTTCTAGTATAGGCGCAATGATAGCGGCGCTTTGGGCCTTGGGATACAGGGTAGAGGAAATAGAGAAGTCGATAGTAGAGCTCGGAAAAAAGATGAATTTGTTTTCAATTTGGGGGTTTTCCTTTCCTTTCAGAGGTTTTTTAAAAGCAAAATATTTAGAAAATATTCTTAAAAAGATTTTTAAAGATAAAACTTTTTATGATTTAAAACGCACGCTTAAGATAGTTGTTTTTGATTTTACTAATAAAGAGACGCGAATCTTAGAGGACGGTCTTTTATATAAGGCGGTAGCAGCCAGTTGTGCTATGCCTGGTATTTTTGAGCCGATAAGGGTTAAGAACGAAATACTTTTTGACGGAGGAATTTTAAGCCCGCTTCCTACGAAGGTGCTTTTAAATTATGGTGTACATAAGATAATCGCCGTCAATATTACTCCGTCACGAGAAGAAGTTTATGGAGAGTACCGGCGGAGAAACAAGTGGCATATTTTCGATTTTATTTTCGGTAGCATTGAAACTATGCAGCGTGAATTTGTCCAACAGGCAATTACAATTTCAGATACGGTTATCCACCCTAATTTCGAAGGTTTGGGTTGGCTTGATTTTGATAAGGTTGAAGATTTTATAAAGAGAGGAGAAGAGGCAACTTTGGATAAATTAGAAGAGATTAAAAAGCTTGCTTAAACACATGCTTATGAATAAAAAACACAGTTTCATAATTCAATCTTTATACGTTCCCGGCGCTAAACCTAAGCCTTTTCCGCCAAAGGCGGGTCTGCCAAGGCATGATAAGGCGGGGATTAATGATGCGCCGCTTGGTATGAACCGTACTAAAACCTCGGGCTTTGGTTTGACTGCGCCCATTCGATTTACTTCGTTCGCTCAGGGCTGTCCTGAGCGTAGTCGAAGGACGCCCACCATTCCTTCGAACACATTCGGGAATACTCAGTATTCGACCCTGAGTATGGCCGAAGGGTCGAACCATCCCGAGCAACCTGTCCTGAGTGGAATCGAAGGAAGTCGGAGGATTAGCCCGTGGAGTTATAGAAGGTTTCATTTTTTCATATTTTTTTTGCTCTCCCTGGAATTCTTCGCTTTTGGGGAGGATAGTGTGCAAGCGCGTTTTAACGGACAAAAAAAATTAGTTTACGATGTGTTATTTAACGGTGTTTTTACCGGTACAATACAGTGGCAATACCTTGGCCAGGAAACAATGGATGGCCATACCGTAGATACTTTATCTCTAGACTCAAATACTCAGATTCTACAATTATTAAATATAGAAAGTAAAGAGAAGGTTTCTCTTGATAGCCAGACGCATTTGCCTGTAAAAGTAGAGAGAAATGTTGTTTTTTTCGGCAAAAAAGAACTCATCGAAGAAATGTATAATCAAGATGAAGGCTATGTAAAAATAATAAGGAATAATTCCGAGGCAAAAAATGACCTTTTATATCAGGAAAAGCCGATACACAATATACTTTCTCTTCTGTATTTTTTTCCTAAAGACATACCTTTAGTCAAAGGTAAGGAGTTTTACTTTAATCTTCCTACTCAAAAGTTAAAAATTAAAGTAGTTTCGGAAAAAACTATATCCATAAATAAGACTAAAAAAAGAGTTTACTTTCTCACTGGCAGCGGAGCAAAGAGGTTTAATCTTTGGCTAGACAAGCGCGAAAGAATACCTTTGCGTTTGGAGTTCATCGTTGCGGTGGGGAAAATTTCCCTCGTCAAAAAAGACTAATTACCCATTCGATGGTTCGACCGTGCTCACCATCGACACTGAGCGGAGTCGAAGTGTCGACTCCGCTTGAGGGTGATACTAGATAATGCCGAAGTATGGGGCTGTTGCGAAACGCAACATCCCCTGATTTCAGCGATTAAAACTTGATTACAGTGATTAAAATTGGTAATGTTTTCAATCGTTGGAATCTTTTAGTAATCATTGTAATCAGGCGCTGATGCATTATGCAACAGCGCCAGTATCACTCGACGAAAATAAGTGAATTTTTGCCCCCGAAAGAGTCGTCTTCTGCCAGTTTATTGTGCGGATCAGAAATCCAGGTATCGCCAGCAACAAATTTATAGCGGTATGTTCCTTTCCCCAAAGGAATATTGATACTCCAAATATCTTTACCTACTTTATTCAGCTTATATTTTTCCTCTTTTTGCCAGTTGTTGAAATCGCCCACAACATAGACATTAGAAGATTTTTCTTCTTTCAAAAATAAAGTCGCCCAGTTAGCTTGAGAAGTAATTCTACTTACCTCATCCGCTAAAGACATGAAATCTTGGGCTCCTCTTGAGTTTGGTCTATATTCGAAAATAGTTTTTCCACTTGATGCCGCCTCTTTTAAATAGACATTTGTCCTTATGTTAGAACTAAGCAACATATTTCCTAATTGATTTCTAACTTTATTTTCAAATTCTAAAGAGAACCTATAGCGTTTATCAACTTGATTGAGTATATAAAAGGGTGTAGGGGATTTACCTTTAAATTCTTTTAGCATAATAATGATATTTTTTAATATTTCTATGCCGCGCAGCGAAAAGTCGCAGTTACTTAGCGGAATAATAGAATAGTTGCTTGCTTGGAGGGCATTTAAAGTGATTATCCCTAAGTTAGGAGGGCAATCTAAGATACAGTAATCAAAGCTATCCCAAACTTGTTTAAGAAATGCCGACAATATATCCAATCTGTCATCTCTCTGAGCGAATTTATGTTCCAGGGAAGCAAGTCCGATACGCGAGGGAATAAAATAAAAATTCTCGTATACCGACAGATAAATTTCGTCTCCCAAGCTTTCCCCGCGCCAAACTTTTTCTAAAATATCGGTTATACTGAAGATACTCTCTTTTCGAAGAGCGAAAGTTGCATGTGCTTGCGGGTCGAGGTCTATGAGCAAGGTCTTAAATCCTTTTTTGCTTAAGGCCGCAGCTAAATTAACAGCTGTTATCGTTTTTCCACAACCGCCCTTTTGATTAACAATAGAGATGGTCTTCATTTATTCCTCCTTTTTAGCTAAAATTATATTTTTTATTAAGGTCCGATTTATATTCTCTTGGTCTTTATGAAAAAAATGTAATTTAATTTGATTCACTTGCGTAAGATTTGCGTTTTGTGTGTTCGCATCTTTAAAATCTATAGGAACATTTATATATTCTGCCCCCTTTTTATTATCTATTTCAACCAAAAGCGGAGCTATAGAGTTAGAGAAGAATCTATTATCCCTAACGGTAACCTCTATTCTCAAGGGTGTATCCGGTCGTTTTAAATGTAAGAATATGGTGCCAGAGGCTAAATCTATCGGCTTTTTAAAATCAAGCGCTATGCCTACTTTTTCCTTGGGGGGGATTGATAGGTATATAAAAGACTGTCCTTTGCGCATTAGTTGCTTATCTTTTCCTAAAAAACTAAGCTCTGAAAGATTGTCGGTGCGTAGCAGCGATACGCCGGTTTTATCTAGGTCTATCCTCTGGCGGGCAACAACCATGAACTCGTATTTTAAAAAGAATAAAGTTACTAGAACTAAAGCTGCTACCGTAAAAATAAACGTAGGTATTAAGAAGATTTTTTTATGATGGGTTTTCTTTTTCTTCCTTTTTTTGGGCGGGGAGAAAAAAGTATCCTTTAGCCTTTGCGAGTCTAAATAGGCATAAGAGCTAAAAGGATTGTCGTTTCTCTCCACAAAAATATATTACATTGAATTTTTAAAAAATCAACTATATAATTTAGTAAACGCGAATGAACGTCCCGCATACGAACTAAAGTTTTCTGCGGGATCCCGCCAAAGGCGGGACAAAGCAAACGCTAATACACGCGAATAAATATTATTAGCGTAAATTAGCGTTTCCGCCTAAGGCGGATCCGCCGAAATAATTACATTATGGTGGCGGAAGATTCGCGATAATTAGCGTATAAATATGAAAGAGGCCCTATTCTACACAAAAAAAGACAATAAAAGCGTTCAATGTTTTCTTTGTAACCACCGCTGTATGATAAGAAATGGTGGTTACGGCTTCTGTAGAGTTAGATTAAACAAGGAAGGCACACTTTATTCGTTAAGTTATGATAGGCTTGTTGCTGCCAATATTGATTCCATAGAAAAGAAACCCCTTTATCATTTTTTGACCGGCACAATGTCATATTCTATTGCCTGCGTAGGCTGTAATTTTAGGTGTGATTTCTGCCAGAACTGGGAAATTTCACAGGTAAAAGAGGTAGAAAAAATTGGCGTAAATAACTTTGAAACTTTACCCGAAAAGATTATAACAGAAGCGCTGCGTAATAATTGTCCGAGTATTTCCTATACCTATACTGAGCCGACTATTTATTTTGAACTTGCCTATAATACAGCAAAATTAGCCAGAGAAAAAGGCCTATATAATGTTTTTGTCACCAACGGCTATATGAGTAAAGATGCCTTAGAATATATAAGCCCTTACCTAAACGCCGCTAACGTTGATTTGAAATCTTTCCGTGAAGAGTTTTATCATAAAATCTGTAAAGGCGCACTTGCCCCGGTTTTAGAAAACATTAGGCTGATGAGAAAGCTTAATATTTGGGTAGAGGTAACTACCTTAGTTATTCCCGGCTCAAACGATAGCCAAGCCGAGCTAAATGATATTGCTGATTTTCTTTCGAGCGTAGACAAAGATATTCCTTGGCATATTTCTGCTTTTCATCCCGAATATAAATTCAGAGACTCTATCTCTACGCCTTTAGCTACTTTAGAACGCGCTTACAAAATCGGCAAAAGCCATAAGCTTAACTATGTGTATATTGGCAACGCCCACACTGATTACGGAGAAAATACCTATTGTCCATACTGTTCTAACCTTTTGATTAAACGCAGCGGATTCTTTGTAGAGAGTAAAGAAATAAAAGAAGGAAAATGCGGCTATTGCGGTGAAAAAATAGCAGGAGTTGGTTTGTGATTTTATGAGAACCAAAAACAATTCTTTCCTAAGTTTGTTGCAAAAGGAAAGAACTTGATTACAGAGATTATAAAATGATTACAGAGATTTTAGGAACAATTACAATGGTTCTAATCGCTGTAATCTATATCTAATCACTGTAATCAGAAGCTCTTTTGCCATCAAGAGGTCAAAAATAAAAATTTTACAGAGAAGTCGTTGAATTTAAATTAGTTATGAAATATTTGTGCAACAAAGTCGAGAAAGCTTCCTAAAAACAAGGTATTTAAAGGAAAATTACTTAATGTTAGCACTAAACGTGTGCGCCTGCCCATGGCTACTGGACAACTCTTGAAATAGTAAAACATCCGGGCGCTGTGTTAGTTATACCGTTACTTTCCAAAAATAAAGTGATACTGCTTAAGCAGCTACGGTCGGTGATAGGTAAATACATTTATAAAGGTAGACAACCCCCTTATTTTTTATGGTATAGGAAAGTATACCCTAAAGGGCACAAGTAAAACTTTCCTAATCCTAAAGGATAGACCTTCCTAATACCTTTGAAGGAGGGGTCTAACCACTGAAAATAACCTACCCAGCAGGGTGTCCTGTTGGACTAAATAGTTATTACCGAAGGTAATTTTCTTGTATAATAGACTATTATGTCTGAATCTCAATACCACCTCTATCTAGATGTGGTAATTTTTAATAACAGTTATCCGGGATCAACCAGTCTCCGCGGCAAGCCGCGGAGTATGTTCTATGCTAATATTATCTCTGGTTCATTCATTGCCTTAGAATAAGGTCAACTATGTTTACGATTTCGGCTTCATCCCCGTGGCAAGCCACGGGGTATTCGCCGAGAGAGAATAAACATGAACAATAGAATGATACATTTCAGAAATATACTAATCTTATTTATTCTTTCCTGTTTTTTCTTTATGTTGGGTAACAATATTTTAGGCTTAACCAACGATAACGAAGTTTTCTATGCCCAGTCAGCAAAGGAAATGATTCAGCAAAAAACCTGGATAACCCCTTATATATTTGGCCAACCCCAATTTGAAAAGCCCGTATTTATTTACTGGCTTTTAAGAATAGGGTTTCTTATTTTCGGAGTTTCAAACTTTGGTGCGCGATTTTTTCCCGCGCTATTTGCGGCTATAGGCGTAATTACGGTTTATTTTTTAGGTATCCTCGGTTTTAGGGACGAGAAAAAAGCATTTCTTTCCGGCCTAATTTTAATGTCCTGTGGTATGTATGTAGGTTTAGCTAAAACTGTTTTCACCGATATGATTTTTTCAACGCTTATGCTGTTGGCGCTTACATTTTTCTTTTGGGGATACGTCAAACAAAGCAAGAAGTTAGCCGGAATACTACTATTTTCCCTTTTTTCGGGGCTGGCAGTTTTGACTAAAGGGCCGCTGGGGATAATAATCCCGGTACTGGCAGCTGGTGTTTTTTTATTATGTAAAAAAGATGTTAAATTTTTATTCTGCAAGGACACGATATGGGGTATTTTACTTTTTCTAATAGCCGCGGCTCCTTGGTATATATTAATGATCGCCAAGCACGGCGATAGTTTTATCCAAGAGTTTTTTTACAATGTTAACGCACGCCGCATTGTCCAAGCGCACCATGCTAGTAATGATACTTGGTATTTTTACCTAGTTACCATACTCGGCGGCATGTTTCCTTGGAGCTTATTTGTCGCGGGCACTTTATTTTTTCTTCCTCGCTACACAAAGAAAAAAGATAACCCTTTCCATCTTTTCTTAATTTGTTGGGCAGCTGTTATCTTTTTTATTTTTCAGCTGCCGCGTTCAAAGGTAGCTAATTATATTTTTCCTATTTTTCCGGTCCTTGCGCTTATGGCGGGGAACTTTATATATGATATGATTACAAGTAACAAACCCAAGCATTTGATGTTTATATTCGCCTCAGCAACGCTAGCTGCGATTGCGCTTATACCTATAGGCTTTGCCGTAAGTTTTAAGATTTACTCTTCGTACATATTGCATAAATTTCCGGTCTATTTTTTAATTACAGGATTTTTAATGTTGGGCATATTAATGTTATCTTTTATTATCCGCAGAAACTTCGAGAAAATGATCTATTCCTTGGCGGCAGTACTTCCGATTTTTTTATTAAGTTTACCTTTTTCATATGAAAATTTTGAGTCATACGTATCTTCAAGAGAGGCTTGTGAATATTTGTTAAAAAATTATAATGTGAACAATACTATTCTTTGTTCTAAATTTATTGTTCGCGGAGTAAAGTATTATACCGATAAAGATGTGGCGATAATAGATATTCCGGGAAGGCCGTTCTTTAGTCCGCACCCAGTTACCACTTTTAATTCCGAAGAAAAAGTTAAAGATTTCCTAACGAAGCAAGTTATTACCTACTGTATCCTTAAGAAATCTTCATTAGGGGATATGGAGCACATAATGAGCAAAGAATTCAAAATGACAATACTAAAACAAATAGGAAACGAATACATTGTTAAAATAGAGCGTATTTTTTGAACCCAATCTTTGCGTAAGCAAAGAGCGCCGCAGGCGCATTCATTGGGTCCACCATTGAATTTGATTGAAAATGCAAGCATTTCGCGGTAGAGAAAACATTTTATTTCGTAAACCCCGTTAGAGACCAAAGTTCTCTAACGGGGTAAAAAGCTTTGTAACTTTTTTTACCTTGCGAATGTATGATAACCTGTTATCTCACAAAACATTATCGATTGCTATAACAGCCTAATGCCTGTCTGCCGACAGGCAGGCAAAATCTCGGTTGAACAACCTACCTAGCTTACCCAAATTGAACCCAAAATTTGCATTAGAAATGCAGAGACTCTGTAACTTACTTAAAATGTTGCCGTTACAACAAATAGGTCTGCACCAAAAAAGTGCAGGCAAATTTTGCCTTTAGGCAGCCCTAATTTTACAAAAAAGGCAAATTAGTTTATCCAAAAGTTTGAATGTAACTCTTTTGTTTTGCTTAAAAATCATATCCTATCAGTAAAATTAGGGCTGGGTTAACCCAGCCCTTTATTTCTACGAATGAATTTCTTCTTATGAGAATAAAGGGCTGCCCGAAGGACAACTTTTTCTAATGAAAAAGTTGGGTTAAATAATTATTTTTGAGGCAAAGACAAGCCACCCGGTGTGGCAGGGCATGCGTTGTTCGGGGCGGGTTTTGCCGCGGCGCACCAAAATATTACGCAAAAGAATCTCCATGCTTTCTATATTAGTAAAGCCTTTCTCTTCTAAAGTAAAAACAGTTCTGGTGAGTTGTTCGAAGGTAGGGCAAATGGTGGCTAAGCGTGATCCACCCTTTAAAGATTTATAGGCAGCATCAATCAAATCCCATTGACTGCCGATATCAATCATTACAAAATCAACGTCTTTCTCGTCGTATTCACTGGTGACTTCACGCAGTTTAAACTCTACATACTCGCTAAGGCCGTATTTTTCCACATTTTTTTTAGCGTTTTCTAAAAACTCTTCGTTTCTTTCATAGCTATATACTTTGCCGCAAGGCCTGACAAAATTTGCTAAGGCTGTTGTAAGGGCACCGCTGCCGGCACCAGATTCTATCACTCTTGCTCCCGGGAAAATATTTGCACGGGTAAGAATTATTCCTATATCTTTAGGGTATAGAATTTGCGTTTTACGTTTTATCTTCATTATCAATTCATGCAGGTATGGCCGCAGTATATAAAATTTTTCCCCCAAATTTGTTTCTATCTTTTCGCCAAACTCTTTGCCCGCAATATCTTTTAATTCTAAGTATCCTAAATCTGTATGTAACCTACCCCCCTGAACCTTTAGCAGGAAATTACGCCGTTCGTCTTTGTAAAGAAAAACTAAATCTCCTTCGTTAATCATAGGAAGCACCTTTAAAATACAGCTTAAATATTTGGCGCTGTTGCATAATGCACCAGCGCCTGATTACAATGATTACTAAAAGATTCCAACGATTGAAAACATTAACAATTTTAATCACTGTAATCAAGTTTTAATCGCTGAAATCAGGGACTGGTGCGTTTCGCAACAGTCCCAATTAATGCCTCTAGCTTTTGCAAAGGCGGGTAGATACAATATACATTTTAATGAAAATTTTGCAATAGCAAACTTGACTCTAAATAATTTACTATTGAAAAATTTATATTGGGCTTTACAATAAGTTTATATAGGTTTAGATTGTTTGGATTAAAACTGTATATAAGGAGGTTTCTATGGAAACTACGAGAGTAAAAGGTTTAGTGGCAGAGTTTCATCTTGCGAAAAAACGAATAGAGGAATTAAAAGAGGCATATGAGAGAGCGCAGATATCTTTTGAAATAGCCAAGGACTTAGAAAAAGATTTACACCACGAAGCAAAAGCTGCGCATGATTCAAGAAATTCTTCAATGCTTCAATGTTGGCAGGATGTTATAAATGAGTGCTTTCATAACGATAAAGACATTGCTAAAAAGGAAGATTTAGATAAAATCAAAGCCGAGTTTATCGCAAAAAATGAAAAGCTTCTTATGTATTATGAAAAGAAAATAAAAATAATAAAAAGACTTTTAGGCGCGAGGTTAGCGCAAATATTGGAGAACTATGAGGAAAAGAATATTTTAATGGGCGGGGAGCGTTCCTCGACGAAAGTTTTTCACGAGATAGAAGAGGAAGAAGATGAATTGGAGAAAAAGCAAAAGGAACGTAAAAACAGCGCTACCTTTGATAAGATGTAGGCGTATTGATTACAAGAAACTTCGCCCTTGACACTTTGTGTCAAGGGCTCAGGACTCTTCCTTGCGAAGTTTCAGTGGTTAATCCTTCGACTTCGCTCAGGACTAATGGTGAGCGTAGTCGAACCATTAGGAAAGTTTTATCCAGTGGGATAGACCTTTCTGATTCTACTAGAGGAAGGGTCTTACTTGTGCCCGTTAGGGTATACTTTCCTATACCATGAAAAAATTAAGTGAGTGCACAACTTACACAACGAAGTGAACGTAAGTTGTATGCACGAACTTACCCTTGACATCATAGATGTCAAGGGTTTAATTCGTAGACGGCTGTGCCTACGATACTTGACATGTTTGTCAAGTATCGTTTACTCATTAAAGGAGTTATAATATGAAGATAGGTAAACTCAGTGTAAGAATATTCAAAATAAAAAATCGCAAAGGTTATGGTGCTATTTGTGCTGATTGTCTTACTGAGGGTAGAACCGTTGAGCAGGCTTATGGCAGGATGGTAAAGGCGGTTAAAAGAAGCCACAGAAAGAAAAAGTAGAGTGAACCAAATACGGTTATACATTCACGGCGTTAAAACCACGGCATTCATGCCGCGGGTTATATGGTGCGCCGCTCAGTATTAGCCATACTGAAATCTCGGGCTTAAAGCCCGAGGAGCTATGGAAGGCTTCATTTACGGCAAGGTGAAAGTAAGAAGGCCTATAAAAATTATCAGGCTTTTAAAAAATGAGGTTTTATGCGTAACAGGGTTTTGGTTTTGCTAGTATTCTTTACAGCATTTGTGTTTTATAATTTGAGCTTTGCTCAAGGAGTAGAAGAGAAGGCTTCGCCAAAGGAAGAAATTATTGCTATTGCGAAAGGAGCGGTAGAGGGTGAGGGGATTAAACTTGATGATGTACAAATAATTTACGATGAAGACAATAAGCTTTGGCAAGAACATATTGGGAAAATGACGGAACTAGTGAATTCTCCTAACTTTGGGATTTAAAAAAAGGGTTCTTAAAAAACTATAGAACAGTATATTTTGATTTTAAAGAACCGTTACCTGATATCTGGGTTTTTATTGATAAGGATACAGGAGAGGTTTTAGAAGTTTATAAAGTTAAATAAATTTTCCTTTTAAAGATTTACCCTCTGCACTATCTTGCGCAGAGGGTTTTCTTTTTTATGAGGCCATGCTTGATTTTTTTCATTTTCTTGCTATAAAAAACCCTTGCACAACAGGGGCCTTTGTAATAAACTCATTTAAATATGAAATACATCGTCATTGTTCCTGATGGCGCGGCGGATTATCCTAGCGAAATACTAGGCGGCAGAACGCCGTTAGAAGCTGCGGATAAACCCTTTATGAATTCCTTAGCAAAGAAAGGAATTTTGGGAAGGGTAAAGACTGTTCCGCCCGGCTTTATTCCTTCAAGCGATGTAGCAAACCTCTCTCTTTTAGGTTATGAGCCGCAAAAGTATTACTGTGGAAGAGGGCCGCTTGAGGCTGCTAATATGGGTGTGGATTTAGAAGAAGGAGATTTAGCTTTTCGTTGTAATCTTATTACCGAGTCCGAAGGAAAACTTCTTGACTATAGCGCGGGCCACATCAGTGATAGAGAAGCTAAAATTCTCATAGAGCACATAAATGATAATTTGGGAACAGAAAATATTGAATTTTATCCTGGCAAAAGCTACCGCCACCTTATGGTTTATAGACAAGGCTCAAGGCTCGGTTTAGAAAATCTCAATTATTTTGCTCCGCATGATATTATGGATCAAGAGATAAATAAACATCTGCCGAAAGGAAAAAACAGTGAGGTAGTTATTGACCTTATGCAAAGCTCTAAAGATTACTTAAAAGAACACGAAATAAATAAGGTAAGAATAGATTTAGGAGAAAACCCTGCAAACATGATTTGGCTCTGGGGATCGGGTAAAAAACCTACCATACCGGCTTTTAAGGAAAAATTTGGCCTAACGGGCGCAGTTATTTCCGCTGTCGACCTCATCAACGGCATAGGCAAAATTATTGGCCTTAAGGTTATCACGGTTAGTGGGGCGAACGGTTACTACGATACCAATTATCAGGGTAAAGCTGAAAAAGGATTAGAAGCGCTTAGAGATGTTGATTTTTTATTTATCCATATTGAAGCAACCGATGAAGCGGGGCACAACCAGGATTTACGTATGAAGATAACCTGCATTGAGCGTATAGATAAATTAGTAGTGGGAACAATTGTAAAGCATATGGAAGGTCAAGATTATAGAATTCTAATCACCCCGGACCATCCTACGCCGGTATCAAAACGTACACATACAGATGAGCCGGTTCCGTTTCTTATCGCTGGTTCAGGAATCGATGAAGGAAATTTCCCCAATTATTCTGAAACAGAAGCCGCTAATTCAGACCTTTATATGGATAGCGGCATCGCGTTGATGAAATATTTTCTAGGAAGATGAGCACGGTTATTTTTTTGATTATTCTGGCGGTTTTTGCAGCAGCTTATTTTATTTACGGTAATTTCTTAAGTAGATTTCTCGGAATTGACCCCAAAAGGAAAACTCCCGCATATACACATTACGATGGTGTCGATTATATTCCAGCTAAAAATTGGCTTATTTTATTTGGCCATCACTTTGCGTCAATCGCCGGAGCAGGACCAATTGTAGGGCCTGTATTTGCTTACATGTATTGGGGTTGGTTTGGCGCGCTTTTATGGATAATATTTGGGTCAATCTTTATCGGAGCAGTGCATGATTTTACTGCACTTTTTGTTTCCGTGCGCGAAGGCGGCGTAAGTATCGGCGATATCGCAAAGAAGTATATTTCTAAAAGGGCAAGTGTCGTTTTTTTAATTTTTCTTTGGCTTGCGCTTATCTTAGTCAACGCGGTTTTTGCGGCATTATGCGCTAAGAGTTTTATCGATGAGCCAAAGATAGTCATTCCCTCATTAGGGCTTATTCCGTTTGCTATGCTTATAGGTTTACTTTTATATAATCTTAAAAGCAATACTATTCTAACGACTATTCTTGGTTTATGCGGCCTGGCGTATTTGGTTGTTTTAGGAAATCAGATTCCTTTTGGTTTAACGGCAAACGCTTATTTTATTTGGGTTATTGTTCTTTTTGTGTATTGTTTTTTTGCTTCAGTGCTTCCGGTGAATATATTACTCCAGCCGCGCGATTATCTTTCGAGTTTCCTTTTATTTTTCGGAGTGATTGTGGCGTTTTTCGGCATCATCATAAAACCACTTCCCATAAGCCATGCTCAGGCTTTTAGGTTTTCTTCAGGGGAGGGAACGCTTTTTCCTTTGATGTTTATTACGGTTGCCTGCGGAGCAATTTCCGGCTTTCATTCTCTGGTATCCAGCGGCACAACTTCAAAACAGTTAGCAAGCGAAAAAGATATGCAAAAAATCGGTTACGGCGCTATGATTGTGGAAGCGGTTGTGGCAGTGTTGGCGCTACTTTGCGTTGCCTTTGGCTTAAAAAGTATTCCGCAGGGTAAAACTCCCGTAGAAATTTTTGCTTTAGGTTTTTCTAACGTCGTTTTTTTCTTAGGAGATTATGCGAAGCCTTTCGCATTTTTGCTTCTTAACACCTTTATCCTTACTACTTTAGATACCGCAACCAGAATTACCCGTTATTTAACCCAGGAACTATTTAGGATAAATAATAAATATCTGGCTACGCTTATCGTAGTTTCGGCTTCGGGATATTTATGTTTGACCGGGACATGGCAGGCGATTTGGCCTGTATTTGGGGCATCGAACCAGCTGGTAGCTGCGTTGGCGTTGTTAGTTGTTAGTTCCTACTTGATTCATAAAAAGAAAAGTTGTAAGATTACCTTTATACCGGCGCTAGCTATGTTTTTTGTTACGGGTTATGCGCTTTCGCTGCAGGTTTTAGAATTCTTTAGAAAGAAAAATTATTTTCTTTCCGGCGTGAGTTTTGTTCTCATCGTATTAGGGATATTTGTTTTCGTAGAGTTTTTTCAAATGAAGCAGTCCCGACGATACGCCGGGACGTAGCCGAATTTGACCCTTGACAAACTTGACCAAGTTCGGCAAGGGTTTAATTCGCCCCGATATAATCGGGGCTCATTAAAAAAGAAGAGTTATGCCGCGTAAGTTAATAGTACAAAAATACGGTGGTACTTCCGTAGGCGACGTGAAACGCATTGCAAGTGTCGCCGAGCGGATTGTTTCTTACGTAAAAAAGGGCCATAAGCTTGCGGTAGTAGTATCGGCAATGGGCGATACTACGGATGAGTTGATTGATTTGTCGAAGAAAATTAATCAGCGCCCTTCAGAAAGAGAAATGGATATGCTTATTTCTACCGGTGAGCAAATCTCTTCGGCATTGCTTGCTATGGCTATTCATAAAAAAGGGGTGGAGGCGATTTCTTTTACCGGGCCGCAGGTAGGGATAATTACCGACGGCTATCATACCAAAGCAAAGATTCTAAAAATAGAAACCGACAGGTTAAAAAAGGAACTAGAAGGCGGAAAAGTTGTCATAGTTGCTGGTTTTCAGGGTATAAGCGTAAATTCTGAGATTACCACTTTAGGTAGAGGCGGCTCAGACCTAAGCGCGGTCGCGCTAGCGGTCGCCCTTGGCGCAGATGTGTGTGAGATTTATACCGACGTAGAGGGCATTTATACCGCTGATCCGCGCATCGTCAAAGATGCGAAGAAACTAAAACACATTACTTTTGATGAAATGTTAGAGCTTGCTGCCAGAGGAGCGCAGGTCATGCAGACCAGAGCAATTGAGGTCGGCAAGAAATTCAATATGCCTATTTATGTGAGGTCAAGTTTTTCTAAGAAGGAGGGGACGATAATCATGGATAAGGAACCCTATATTGAGGAATCTGTAGTAAGAGGTGTGGCATTGACTGAGAATGAGGCAAAGCTAACTATTTGCGATGTTCCCGATAAACCGGGTATCGCTGCGCAAATATTTAACAAATTAGCTACGCAGAATATCAATATAGATATGATTGTGCAAAACGTAAGCCACAAGAAAATGACAGATATTTCTTTTACTGTTTCAAAGGATAGTTTACGTAAAGCGCTTAAAAGCGCTAAAAAGATAGCGAGCTCTATCGACGCAGGCAGCGTAGTTTTCGATGAAAATATCGCCAAAGTTTCTGTAGTCGGGGTAGGCATGAAATCTCAATCAGGCGTTGCTGCAAAATGTTTCTCTGCTCTTGCCAAATATAAAATTAATATTGAAATGATTTCTACTTCAGAAATAAGTATTTCGTGTGTTGTCAAAAAAGAACTCGGTAAAGAGGCGTTAAAAGTTCTTCACAAAGAATTTGGATTGGATAAAATAAAAGGGTAGTCCAACAGGACACCTTGTTGGGTAGGGCTATATTAGATCGGCCCTGTTTGTTTAAACTCTAGTATAGGGGGGCACTATGTCGGCAAAACAAGAACAAAGAAAAGAAACAAGATTCAAATTCAGAGACACTATCCAATATGAAAAAATCGCTAAAGATGGCACTTGCGGTGCGCCTATAAGCACGTCTGCTTTAAATATTGGGACGCATGGTATCAGTTTTTACGCTAATGAGGAATTTGAGCTAAATTCCAAAATTAAAATAACTTTTTATATTTCCGAAAAAGAGCAGATTTCTTTTTTTGGCCACGTGGTTAGAATGGAGATATTTAAGGAAGTTCCCATGAAGTATGTTGTAGGCGCAGAATTTGAAAACATGAATGAAGACGGTAGAATGAAGATAAATAATTTTTTAAGCGAAATTAATATCTACAATATCTTAGATAGGATAAATTTAGAAAACGCTATTGATATGCACCTTGTTGCCGGTTATCCTCCCATAATAAAAAGGGTAGGAAAATTAGAACAAGAGGGTGAACCGTTGGATGAATATACTTTACGCAGCCTCTTGGTAAATATACTTGACGAGGAGCGATACGCAAAATTCATGAGGGATAAAGACATTAATTTCGTCTTTAACTATCAAGATAAACGCTTACGCACTAACATCCATTTTCAACAAGGCAAGGTCGAAGGCGTATTCAGAATGCTTCCTTCTCAAATAAAATCCCCGTCACAGCTAGGGTTGCCTCCTGTCGTGGAGAGATTATTAGAGAATAAGAAAGGACTTCTCTTAGTTGCCGGCAGAACTGGTTCTGGAAAAACTACAACGTTAGCGTCTATGGTGGAGGCATTAAATAACGAAAGAGACGGCATCATTATTTGCATAGAAGACCCTATTGAATATGTGCATGTTAATAAAAAATGTATAATAAAACAGAGAGAAGTCGGCAGGGATACCATTTCTTTTGCCAGTGCCGTAAAGAATGCGTTACGGCAGAATCCCGACGTGTTGGTGATAGGAGAAATTTTGGATATGCAGACTATGGAAATCGCAATTACCGCTAGTGAGTCTGGGACGCTGGTTTTAACCTCAATACATGCGCCAAATTCTAGTCAGGCATTAGACAGGATAACTTCTTTTTTCCCGCCGGATTTACAAAAGCACATACTTACGCGGCTATCTCTTGTTCTGAAAGGCATAATTACCCAGGAACTTCTGCCGCGCTCAGATGAGAGCAATTTTGTGCCAGCAGTAGAGATTTTAGTAGTCAATGATGCCCTGAGAAATATAATAAGGGAGGGAGACTGGAAACAAATTGCTACTACTATCCAGACAGGAAGAAATTTAGGCATGCAATCAATGCAGGATTCTTTAGAGCATCTTGTTCGAGCAAGGATTATAGATAATGTCTATTTAAAAGAATACCGATGACGGAAAAGATATTTATCTACGACACGACATTACGTGATGGAGCGCAGACAGAAGGTATTTCTTATTCTTTGCATGACAAGATAAATATTGTTAAGTATTTCGATGATTTTGGTATTGATTTTATCGAAGGCGGTTGGCCATATTCTAACCCCAAGGATACGGAGCTTTTTAAATATTTTAAGAGCCGCCCCTTAAAGAAGTCTAAGCTTGTTCCTTTCGGCTCAACCGCTCACCCAGCTAGCGCCGCTTCAAAAGATAAAAATCTCATAAGTTTACTTCGCGCAGAAACAGAGTATGTTACTATTTTTGGGAAGAGTTGGGATTTACATGTGCGTGATATTTTGAAAATAAGCCTTGAAGATAATTTGAAGATAATTTCCGAGAGTGTAAAGTTTTTAAAGGAACATGGAAGGCGCGTATTCTATGATGCCGAACACTTTTTCGACGGATTTAAAAATAACGACACCTACGCACTAAAAACGTTAAATGCCGCTATAGAAGGCGGAGCAGATTTAATTGTTTTTTGCGACACTAACGGCGGCACTCTTACTTGGGATGTAGATAGGGTTATAAAGGAAACAAGAGAAAAACTAAAGTTGGATAGCTTTGGTATACATTGTCATAATGATTTAGGTTTAGCGCTCGTAAACTCTCTTGTGAGTGCTGAATTCGGACTTACGCAAATTCAAGGGACAATTAATGGCTATGGAGAGCGCTGCGGCAATACCGATTTGGTAACGACAATGGCAATATTACAGTTAAAAATGGGCTACAGTATTGTTCCTCCAAAAAAGATGCAAGAGCTAACGAAGTTATCCTATTACGTAAGCGAGGTGAGTAACGTTACTGGGCGCGATAACCACCCTTTTGTGGGTAAAAGTGCATTCGCTCATAAGGGAGGCATACATATTGATGCGGTTATAAAGAATCCGCTTGCTTACGAACATATTGTTCCTTTCTTGGTTGGCAATAAAAGTAGATTTATAGTCTCAGAATTGGCAGGTAAATCAACATTAGTCATTAAGGCTAAAGAGTTAGAATTCGATCTGGATAAAAAGTCCCCTCAGGCAAAAAGGATACATAAACTTATCCAGAGGTTAGAAAGCCAAGGTTATCAATTTGAGGCAGCCGAAGGCTCATTCAAGCTGCTTTTACAGAAAGAGTTTAAGAAGCATAAGAAATTTTTTGACCTGTTGGGTTTTAGGGTGAGCGTGGAAAAACGTGAAGATGGTAAGTTAATATCAGAGGCAGTGATAAAGCTTAAAATAAACAATAAATTAGAGCATAGCGCTGCCGAAGGAGACGGCCCGGTAAACGCCCTTGATAGCGCTCTGCGTAAAGCGCTTATGAAATTTTACCCTACACTTTCTAAGATGCACCTTACTGATTTTAAGGTAAGAGTTTTAGATGAAAAAAGCGGAACCGCCGCAAAGGTGAGGGTTTTAATTCAATCGCAGGATCAAGAAGAAGATTGGTCAACTATTGGCGTCTCAGAAAATATTATTGAGGCCTCCTGGCAAGCGTTGGTAGATTCTATTGAGTATAAATTACTGAAGGATTTAAAACATTAGTCCCGCGCCACAACTACATTTCAAAGAAGTAATTCTACGGTTGATAAACGCAAAAGGCGAACCTCTAGGTTTTGAGGTTATTTTTTTATAAGAGGCAGGCATACAAAGGATAGATGCATCGAAGCCGGGACATATCTGCCGTTTTAGAATACAATCATTAAGGCTTATTGCGTATAATATTTTTTACAATCAACCAGTCTCCGCGGCAAGCCGCGGAGTATGTTCTATTCTAATATTATCACTGGTTCATTCATTGCCTTGGAATGAGGTCAACTACGTTTACGATTTCGGCTTCATCCCCGTGGCAAGCCACGGGGTAAACGCCTGAGAGAGAATAAACCTTGTTTTTCCTATAGAGTAAATTAAAATAAACATAAATGAAAAAATTACTTCTTTTCTCAAGCCTAGCCTTAACCTCAGTCTTTTTCTGCTATCCCGAAACTGTTAAGCTTAAGAGCGGAAAAATCGTTGAGGGTAAAATCTTAGAGAAAACTGATCAATATGTAAGCATAGACGTTTCCGGCGTAGTATTAAAATATTATTTAGACGAGATAGATACGGTAGGTCAACTACCACCTGCGTTAGATTCTAACCCAACACAATCTTCACAAGATAAAATATTTTCAGAGGATAAAGAAGGCAACAAGCAGACTTTCGAGGATAAGGAGTGGGGTTATTCTTTCCAATATCCTTCGAATTGGGAAATTATACCTAAAGAGGAATTGGCAGAAGGCTTGGCCCTTGGCTTGAGGCCAAAGGAGAAATCATCTGTAGAGATAGTTATCCAAAAAGGCAATCTTTCCGAAGAGGATGTTAAGGGTTTGCCTACGTTACGCGATTTAGTTAAGCTTTATTTTCCCTTAAAGGGTTTTAAAATAGGAACTTTAGTGCCCATGGCAGATGACGCAGGATATTTAGTTAGACTTCTTCCTGAAAAGAAAAAAACAATAAAATATAAAGACATCGAGGGCATGCAGGGCGATGCGTATCTTCCATTTTTACCATTAAAAGACTGTTATTTTTTAACGGCGCTGTTATCTTCGCAGAGAAAAGATAGAAGGTATATAGTTATTACAATAGATTATAAAGAATTTTTAGATATGTTTTGTGACGTGGATACCCCAAAAAATAAAGAGATACTTCGTAAGTTTGAATTAGAAAAAATAGGTTATAAATTGAAAGAGGATAATAAGAAGACCGAGAAATACCGCAGCGAAGCTGAAGGTATGATAGATTCATTTCGTTATTCTTTTGATGAAAGCTTGAATATTGACAATAAAAAAATTGTTCCACCTTTGCCTAAAGAAGAGATTCCTCCTCTAGAAAAAGAAATCTCTTCTCAGATAAACGCAAACTCTAAGCCCATCCCTATCGGAAAAATGCAAGAATTACAAGATTGTTTTCGTAAGGGCTATAAATATCTTAGCGATAAACAGTATAAAGAGGCGATTGCTGAATTTGAAAAAGCGCTACAAATCGACCCCAATCATGCAACAGCGCTATACTTGTTGGGGCGTACATACTTTTCGTTAGCCCAATACCAGCGTGCGCTGGAATATTATCAAAAGGTTTTACAGGCTGCGCCTAACTATGTTGAGGCTTATATTGATATGGGAAACATCAGCGTCAGCTTGAACCGCTTTGAAGAGGCGGTAGCATATTTTAATAAGGCTTTAAAAATAAGTCCGGACAATGTAGCGGTATATAACGGTCTCGGCTTTGCTTACGGCTCTATGAGCCAATACAAAGAAGCAGTTGACTATTTTAAGAAAGCAATACAGATAAATAATGATAATGCCGAAAGCTATACCGGACTAGGGCTTATTTATTTTTCTTCAGGACAATACCAAGAGGCCAAAGAAAATTTTCTAAAGGCCAAAGAAATACTTCAGAGAAATGGCGATAGCCAAGGTGTTAAGGCTATAGATGAATATCTTAGATCTGTTCCTTAATCTTTCTAGCGTTACCACCCTGCCTTTTCTTTAAAAAAACTATTTTAGGGGTAAAATGAATTTTATAGTTCGCGCCATAAAACTAGGCGCTGTTGCATAATGCACCAGCGCCTAATTACAATGATTACTAAAAGATTCCAATGATTGAAAACATTAACAATTTTAATCACTGTAATCAAGTTTTAATCGCTGAAATCAGGGGCTGTTGCGTTTCGCAACAGTCCCAAAGATTGTGTAGCAGCGCCTAGTATTAATTTCCTAAAACCTCTACTTTTAGGGTCAAGGAAATTAATTGTCTTTTAAGCCTTTGGTGGTATAATCTAGCAATATTGGTGCCTTTAGCGCGTATATTTTTAATTAAAATTAAGATTAATATATGAACGGCGCAAGAATTTTAATCGAAAGCTTATTAAAAGAGAATGTTGTGGTTATGTTTGGTTATCCCGGAGGCCAAGTTCTGCCTATTTTTGATGCTTTATACGACGCCCCCATTAAGTTCATTCTAACTCGCCATGAACAAGCAGCAGCACATGCTGCCGATGGTTATGCGCGTGCAACCGGTAAAGTCGGCGTTTGCTTAGCTACTTCCGGGCCAGGCGCAACCAATTTAACTACAGGTATAGCTACCGCATATATGGATTCTATACCTATGGTGGCAATAACCGGCCAAGTAAAGAGTTTCTTAATCGGCAATGATGCTTTTCAGGAGGCGGATGTTACCGGTATTACCCGGCCGATTACCAAGCATAATTTTTTAGTTAAAGACATAAAAGATTTAGCCAGAACCGTGGCCGAAGCTTTTTTTATCGCCTCTAGCGGCCGTCCTGGGCCGGTTTTAATCGATATTCCTTCAGATATACAGTTACAGGATACGGAATTTATCTGGCCGCAGGCAGTAGACATTCGCGGTTATAAACCTACGTATTACGGGCATCCAGGACAGATTAGAAGGGCGGTAAAGGTAATCACTAAAGCCAAGCAACCGATTCTTTATGTCGGCGGAGGGGTAATTAGTTCCGGTGCGCACGAAGTGCTGCGGCAATTAGCCGAGAAGTTTCAAATTCCTGTGACCATGACGATGATGGGTTTAGGCGGATTTCCCGGAACGCATAAGCTGTCATTGGGAATGCTTGGTATGCACGGGACTGCCTATGCTAATCACGCTATCATGGAGGCTGATGTAATTATTGCGGTGGGTGCTCGTTTTGACGACCGGGTAACCGGAAGGCTCGATGCTTTTGCGCCAAACGCTACAGTGATACATATCGACATTGATCCTTCTTCGATAAGTAAAAATGTGCGCGTGCATATTCCAATAGTAGGCGACGCTAAGAATATTTTAGGAGAAATTCTAGAACAACTTAAGGGCCCTATTGATACAGCAGATTGGCTTAAAACTATTGAGTCCTGGAAAAAGAAGTATCCGCTTAAATATAAAAATGATGGTAAAATCAAACCGCAATATGTGATTGAGCAGCTTTATGAAATCACGAAAGGCGATGTGATTATTACTACTGAAGTGGGCCAAAACCAGATGTGGGCTTGCCAATGGTATAAATACAGCCAGCCGCGTACCTATATCTCAAGCGGCGGTTTAGGCACTATGGGATTTGGTTTTCCCGCGGCAATAGGCGCAAAAATGGGCTGCCCCGAAAAAACAGTTATTGATATTGCAGGGGACGGTTCTATTCAGATGAATATCCAAGAGCTAGCCACCTGTACAGCAAACAAAATAAACGTAAAGGTGATTATTCTTAACAATGGCTATTTAGGGATGGTGCGGCAATGGCAGGAACTTTTTTATAAAAAACGTTATTCCCAAGTGAACATTACAAGCCCTGATTTTGTCAAGCTTGCTGAAAGTTACGGGGCAATTGGAATAAAAGTAACCAAGAAAGAGGAAGTAAGGCCTGCGTTAGAAAGAGCGCTTTCAATAGATAATACTGTTTTTGTCGATTTTCATATCGAGGAAGAAGAGAATGTTTATCCTATGGTGCCTGCAGGAGAGGCGCTTAATAGGATGATTGATGGATTAGCCTGAGACACAGATTGCCACAGATGGCAGAGACAGATGAGCACAGATATTTATCTGTGACTATCTGCGGTCTTTACCTGCGTCAATCTGCGATATGAGCGAAGCGAATATGAGGCATACGATTTCAGCATTAGTAGAAAATAAATTTGGAGTATTGGCGCGTGTTGCCGGACTATTTAGCGCCCGCGGCTATAATATTGCATCGCTTGCTGTTTCTGAAACGCTTGACCCATCCGTTTCCTATATGACAATTGTGGTTGACGCTAAAGATGAGAATATCTTAGAGCAGATTAAAAAACAGCTGAATAAGCTGATTGATGTAATTACAGTTACGGATTTTACTAAAAAGGAGCACATAGAGCGCGAGTTAATTTTGGTAAAAGTCAAATATTTGGCAAAAGAAAAAGCAATGCTAGAAAATATTTTAGATAAATATGTAGGAAAAATTATTCAGTATAAAGGAGATACCGCAATTATCGAAGCGGTGGGCGATCAGCATCAGATAAAACAATTACTTGATTCGTTGAAGGATTTCGGTATTAAGGAATTAATACGCACTGGCCGGCTAGCAATAGCTTATTAAATGCAACCGCAGATTACGCCGATAAAGACCGCAGATGCCGCAGAGAAATATTATCTGCGCAATCGGCGGGGCTAAAAGCCCATCTGCGACATCTGCGGTTACAGGGGAGGAGAGTATGGCAAAGGTTTATTATGACAAGGATGCAAATTTAGAGCTTTTAAAAAACAAGACTATCGCGATTATTGGATACGGTATTCAAGGAAGAGGGCAAGCGCTTTGCCTGCGTGACAGCGGTTGTAATGTTATTATTTCGGAAATAGAAGGAACGCCTAATTATGAGCAGGCAAAAAAAGACGGGTTTAGCCCGATTTCTGCCGCAGAGGCAGCTAAGCAGGCTGACATTATTCAAATTCTCACCCAAGACCACGTTCAGGCGAAAGTTTACAAAGAAAGTATTAAGCCGAATCTGAAAAAAGGCAAGCCAGAGGGCGGTGGTTGGCAACCGAATAGCCAAAGCCACAAGCCAGAGGGCGGTGGTTTGGCTTCCGATAGCCAAAGCCACAAAGCACTTTGTTTTTCTCACGGGTTTAACATCCGTTTTAAACAGATAAAACCGCCTAAGACCGTAGATGTCTTTATGGTTGCGCCGAAAGGCCCGGGAGCTTTAGTAAGAAGAATGTTTGAGGAAGGTAAAGGTGTTCCTTGTCTAGTAGCAATTTTTCAAGATGCGACCGGTCAGGCAAAACAATTAGCCCTTGCCTACGCAAAAGCCATAGGCGGCACACGCATGGGTGTGATTGAAACGACATTTGCAGAAGAAACAGAAACTGATTTATTCGGAGAACAGGCGGTTCTTTGCGGCGGAGTGAGTGAAATGATTAAGGCGGGGTTTGATACTTTGGTCGAAGCCGGGTATCAGCCGGAAATCGCTTATTTTGAAGTGCTGCATGAATTAAAACTTATCACGGATTTAATTCAGGAATTTGGTATCAGTGGCATGCGCCGCCGTGTTTCTAATACTGCTTGCTACGGCGACTTAACCAGAGGCCCAAGAGTCATTAATGATAAAACTCGTAAAATAATGAAAAAGATTCTTAAAGATATACAATCGGGTAAATTCGCGCGCGAATGGATTAAGGAAAACGAAGCAGGCAGGCAAAACTTTAACGGCCTTTTAAAACAGGGCGATGAGCATAAAATAGAGCAAGTGGGAAAACAGCTTCGGGAAATGATGCCGTGGATGAAGAAGTAAGATCCTTCGGCTGCTTTGCAGCCTCAGGATTAATTCGCACAAATAATTTATGTCGACTTTTGTCCCCATAAATTATGTGCTCATTAAAATGATGCCTTGGATGAAAAAACAAGTGAGTGCATAACTTACACAACGAAGTGCCCGCCTTCGCTAAAGCTTCGGCGAGGTCTCGACGAAGCTCGAAGAGCGGAGTCGGAAACGTAAGTTGTATGCACGAACTTACCCTTGACATCTATGATGTCAAGGGTTTAATTCGCCCCGATATAATCGGGGCTCATTAAAGGAGGTTTTATGAAGTTATCTCACGCAGTAAAGCCAGTAATAGCTGGTATTTTTTGTGCATTATTTTGTTTTTCTATTATACAAACACAAGCCCAGGAACAGAAATCGCTAAGCTATGGAAATGAGACGATGGGGGTAAAGATAAGCGGCCCAAAAGGTTGGTTTATGACTTCAGGTGAGAAAATGAAAGAAATAGCAACCAAGGGATTAAATGATTTAAATCCCGTCGATTCAATAAAAGAAAGTGTCGAAAAAATAGGGCCTTTGGTAGCTTTTTCGCAATTTCCTTTAGGCTCTCCACGCGAAGTTAACCCAAACATATCTTTGGCCACAGAAACGTTACCAAAAGAATATATCAAAACAGCAATGGACTATGCCAATGCTTCGATATTGACCATGAAAACAATGCTTAAGGATACAAAAGTTATCAAAGAACCCACGCCAGTTACTCTTAGCGGGAAAGAGGGGGTTAGTTTCACATATGAAGGCACAGTTGTTAAGGGGTATCTTGAGATGAGAATCAAATCTTCTATATATGTATTTGTAAAGGGGGATTTGGTGTATGCACTTGCCTACGTAAACCAGGCAGCTAGCTTTGATAATAATTTAAAAGATTTTGAAGAAAGCTTGAATACATTCGTACTTAAATAACATGGCTGAGCGGATTATAATTTTTGACACTACGCTGCGTGACGGCGAACAGGCTCCGGGAGCATCGCTAACTGCCCAGCAGAAACTTGAAGTTGCCTTTCAGTTAGAAAAATTGGGAGTGGATGTTATTGAGGCAGGATTTCCTATCGCAAGCCCGGGAGATTCCAAGGGCGTGGGGCTTGTAGCGCGTAAAATAAAAAGCTGTGTTGTGTGCGGTTTGGCGCGTTGTCTCAAGCAAGATATCGAAGCTGCCTACAAATCTTTAAGGCAAGCTAAACATCCCCGTATCCATCTATTTCTTGCCACCTCTAAAATCCATCTTCAGTATAAATTCAAGAAAGCAGAGGGTGAGATTTTAGCGTTAGCCAAACAGGCAACTAAAATGGCAAGAAATCACTGCGATGATATAGAATTTTCTCCTGAAGACGCGACACGCTCAGACCGGGAATTTCTCTTTAAGGTAATAGAGACAGCAATAAACGAAGGCGCAACCACGATAAATATTCCCGATACTGTAGGCTATAGCTATCCCCAGGAAATTTACTCATTGATTAGCGATATTTTTAATAACGTTTCTAATATCCATAAGGCTGTTATTTCTATCCATTGCCATGATGATTTGGGAATGGCGAGCGCGAATTCTCTCTCCGCTGTTTTAGCGGGTGCGCGCCAAGTGCATTGCACGATAAACGGAATAGGAGAACGCGCAGGCAATGCTTCTTTAGAAGAGGTAGTTATGGCGATTAGGACCCGCAAAGACGTCTTCGGTGGATTTTATAACAACATAAATACAAAAGAAATCTCGCGCTCCTCTCGCCTGGTAAGCACTTTAACCGGATTTGTTATCCCGCCAAATAAAGCCATTGTCGGCGAAAATGCATTCCGTCATGAATCGGGGATTCATCAAGACGCTATACTGAAAAAAAGAATTACCTACGAGATTATGGACCCTAAGGACGTTGGCATCGGTAAAAGCGAACTTGTATTGGGTAAACATTCCGGAAGGCACGCGCTTATTTCACGGCTGAAAAACTTAGGTTTACAATTAGACGAGAAAAAGCTGGATTTGATTTTTAAGAGATTTAAAGAATTAGCTGATAAAAAGAAAGAGATTTTTGATGACGACCTTGTAGCATTAGTGGAAGATGAAACAAGAGAAAAGAAAAAAGTTTATGAGTTGGTTTCCGTGAGGGTAGTTACGGGAACTCAAATAATTCCCGAAGCGACCGTTAAAATACGTTATAAGAAAAAAGTTTACCAAGCACAATCTTCCGGCGACGGGCCTGTGGACGCTTGCTATAAAGCGATAGACAAAATTACTAAGATAAAAACTAAGCTTATCAGCTATAATCTGGAAGCAATTACTAAAGGCAAAGACGCCCAGGGCTTAGTACGCGTTGAAGTGCAGGTAAAAGGAAAAATCGTAACCGGTAGAGGCTCGAGCACCGATATCTTAGAGGCATCGGTTAAAGCATATTTGGATACTTTAAATAAACTAAGCTAAAGCCAGTAATTTTTTCCAAGAGGCGGCCACATGAGATACGTTGTCAACATTATCGCTCTTTTTTTAGTTGGCCTATTGGTTTTTGCTGTCATTAAATTTAAAGAAGATTCAAATAGTTATCCTTTTGAAGAAAGGATAAAGAAAATTTCTAAAAGCGTTTCTAAATTTATAAAGGCAGAGAAGCGCAATATTGATACTTCGCTTACTCCGCCACGAAGAATGCCCCTGACCGCCATAGAAAGAGAGGAAGCGATGCGCCAATATGTGCCGTATGTATTCGGCAGCTTTAGCGACAAGGACTGGAAGAATTTTTGGGCGCTTATCTATGAACCTATAGATGCTAAAGAAGGCGGCTTCAGCGTCAAAAGATTTAGGACAAAGGATGAGGTTGAGCGTATTTTGGCAGACCGTTATTCAGATCCTTTTGGTTATTTTCAAGAGAACCACTGGTTTGATTTTTGGCAGTATGTTGCTCGGGTAAATTGGAACGAGCAAAGAAAGTAAGAAAGTTCACTTGCCAACGAAGTTGGCAAGTTCACAACTTTGAACTTCCTTGCGGTAGCTACGAAACAGGGGCAACCTTTCGTTGGTACAGCAAAAACATTTTTATACTTTCCTGTACCGCAAGAAAGTATCAGCCGTATTGTTTTTCTTTCAAAATATTCTTTTTATTCAGTCCAAGTACCCCAATAATGGCACAGGAGAAAACTTCCATCTTTGGTTTATTAGGTTTTCCGGTTAAACATAGTTTTTCTCCAGCAATGCATAATGCCGCCTTTAAACACCTCAAGATAAACGCTCGATACGGTCTTTTTGAAAAAAAGCCCCAAGAGCTAGAGGATTTTCTTAACTCCCTAGCCAGACAAAATATTTGTGGTTTGAATGTAACTATTCCATATAAAGAAAGAGTATTAGATTTTGTTGAGCTTGACAAAGAATCTTTTTATTTGCGAGAGATAAGAGCAGTGAATACAATAGTGGTAGAAGGCGGTATATTAAAAGGATTTAATACAGATATCCCTGGATTTTCTAAGCATCTAAAAGAGCAGATAGACCCTTTAAACAAAAAAACAGCCATTCTGGGCGCTGGCGGAGCAGGGCGGGCAGTTGCTTATGTTTTAGCTAGTTCTAAAGCAAAGGAAATAGCGATATACGACATTGATAGGAAAAAGTCGCAAGGTGTAGTTGATTTAATAAAAAAAGTTTTCCTAAATTTCAATATCGAAGCTGTAGGAAGAATAGAAGATTTGAATATTAAGGAAAAAGATTTGCTTGTAAACGCAACACCCATAGGCATGGAAAAAACAGATCCTTATTTAGTAACAGAGGAAATGCTGTATAAAGATTTATTTGTTTACGACCTTATTTACAATCCGCCCCAGACAAAGTTACTGGCCTTGGCAAAAAAGGTCGGCGCAAAGACCTCTAATGGTCTAGGTATGCTTCTTTATCAGGGTGTTTTATCATTTGGGCATTTTACAGGAGTAGATGCGCCAGTTGAAATAATGCGTCAGGCGCTTACAAAGGAGTTAGAAAAATGCAGGAAATTTTAAATAGAATATTCGTTTTTATTTTTGGTTCCATAACGGGCAGTTTCTTAAATGTTTGTATCTACCGTTTGCCTAAAGATAAATCAATCATTAAACCGCGCTCTTTCTGCCCCGAGTGCCAAACCCAGATAAAATGGTATGACAATATTCCCATCTTGAGCTTTTTGTTTTTAAAAGGTAAATGCAGAAAATGTAGCGGTAAAATATCTCTGCGTTACCCGATAGTGGAGTTTATTACGGCAATATTGTTTCTTGTGCTTTATATAAATTTTGGGCTGACGTTTAACTTCTTTAAATATATATTTTTCTTTGCGTTACTTGTTGTAGTCTCTGCTATTGACATCGACTATCATGCCATACCCGCTTATTTATGTTTTGTTGGCATTATTGTAGGCCTTGGCTTCGATTTAGGGGCAACTGTTAAGGTCATAAAGAGCGGCTTAACTGATTTACAATTCTTGCCAATATTTAAGTCATTAAAAAACTTGATATTTGGTTTAGGATTTACTTATTTCTTTAAATTCTTTGGCGATATCTTTATAAACCTTTACCTAACTTTACGCAAAAAAGAATCCATTGAAGGCGAAAAAGAGTCGCTTGGATTAGGTGACGTAGATTTTATGGGAATGGTGGGAGTATTTTTAGGCGCTAAAGCAGTTATACTCGTTTTTTTTCTTGCGCCATTTTTTGCCATAATTTATTCTATTTTCGCACTTATTTTTAAAAAATCGCACCTTATACCTTATTTACCGTACTTATCTTTAGCGGCTCTCACGGTATTTTTTTGGCAGGATAAGATTTTGCAGCTTGCGGGGTTTAATTTTTGAAATGAAGCAGTCCCGACATAATGTCGGGACGTAGCTGAATTTCACCCCACACCCAGATAACTCGGTGTGGCGAGTAAGCTCAATAAAAAATAGGATAGTAAACCCCATAACGTAAGGCGGTAGAATGAACTGCTGGGTGTGGGGTTTAATTCGCCCCGATATAATCGGGGCTCATTAAAGGAGGAAAGATGAGGATATTAACTGCCGGAGAATCACACGGGCAATATTTAGCAGCCATCATAGAAGGTTTTCCTAAAGGCGTAAGGATTGAGAAAGATTTTATCAACCGGGAATTGGCGCGAAGAATGTCTGGATTGGGCAGAGGAAAGCGCATGCTTATAGAGTCTGACAAGATAGAGATTACCTCCGGAATGCGCAATAAAATAACGCTAGGAAGCCCCATAACAATTTTAGTTAAAAACAAAGATGTAAAGATTTTTGCTCAAAGTAAAGATGATTTACCCGAGCTTCTTGTCCCCCGTCCGGCTCATGCGGATTTATCCGGCGCACTTAAATACCAGGAACAAGATTTACGAAATATTTTAGAAAGAGCTTCGGCGCGTGAAACTGTAGCAAGGGTTTGCGCTGGTGCAATATGTAAACAGTTTCTTCTAAATTTTGATTTGGATATCGCCAGTTTTACTGTTTCTGTGGGGGCAATATTTTCCAAGTTAAAACCCAAAAGTATTTCAGAAATTACCGCTAAGACAAAAAATTCGCAACTTAATTGTATAGATAAAACCGCCGAGAGTTCAATGATTAGAGAAATAGAGAAAGCAGAAAAAGAAGGCGATAGCTTGGGTGGTGTAGTAGAGGTTTGGTTAGAAGGGGTAATACCGGGACTAGGCAGCTTCATGCATTTTGATAGGCGTCTTGATGCTCGGCTGGCTAACTATCTTATGAGTATACCTGCAGTTAAAGGGGTTGAAGTGGGATTAGGATTTGAGTATGCCCAAAAAATGGGTTCGTTGTCTCACGATGCTATATATTATTCTAAAAAAGACGGCCTGCTTGCCGGCCCGCTTCGCCCGCAAAGCGAGGCGAGTAGGCATGGGTTTTACAGAAAGACAAATAATTCTGGTGGTATAGAAGGAGGAATTTCTACCGGGGAGCCAATAGTTTTACGATTAGCAATGAAACCGATAGCTACCTTAAAGAAGCCACTCAATTCCGTTAACCTTACCACAAAAAAAGTAGAAAAGGCAATGGTGGAGCGTTCGGATACCTGCGCTATTGTTGCTTTAGCGGTTATTGCTGAAAACATGAGCGCAATAGCCATAACTGAGGCAGTATTAGATAAATTTGGTTACGACAGCTTAAAAGAGATAAAGACGCATTACCAAAACTATCGTAAAAACCTTGACAATTTCTGATTTTTTTGTAGAATTGGTCAAATGAGGCAGTCCCGCCAGAGGCGGGGCGTAGCCGAATTTTCCGCCGAAGGCGGATCCGCCCTTAATAAACATTTTTGAAGGTGGCGGAGAACCCCGCCCTTTTCAGGCTGGGTCAAATCAAATTTTTATTATAAAAAAACACAACATATAGAAATATCCCCTAATCGCAATCAAATTTGCGTCTATATATTGTGCAAACCAGTGTTCAGGCGCTGATATGACCCAATCTG
>JAUYCY010000126.1 GCA_030692055.1 Candidatus Omnitrophota bacterium
TAGCGCATAAAAAAGAATTAATTGGCACAGGAATAACTCATAGAGTAGCCTGGAGGCAAGGGGTATTGGCACTAATTAAAAAATTCTTTTAATAACTATTCAAGGTATCTACAGTACGTTAAATCTAATATTAGCTTTTTCGCAAAAGTCAGATAAACATATATTTCTATAACAAGCGACGGAAGAAGTGCTTTAGATTGCTTAATGTATTACGAACCATGGCTTTAAAATATCGACAAAAAATTTTTAATAATAAAAAAGATTCATGGAAGATATTATTGTTAAGTTTTGCTGCATATTTTTTCTTAATGGTTGGTTACGGCATTATAAGAGGCCTTTTGAATAATGATTTACCTATGGGCGGCGATCAACTATTCTATAGAATATCAGGGTATAGCCTCTCGCGTGGTTTAGGCTATACCTTTGATGGGATAACATCGCATGGAATGTACCAAATCGGATATCCGCTTTTTTTTAGGTGTATTATTTAAAATATTCGGAAATAATATTATTCCGGTAATAATAATTCAATACATTTTAGGATTATTTAACTTATTTTTATTTTCACGGATATTAGATAGTATTATAACTTCAAACCCGCTAAAATATATTTCCATTTTTATATATTTAAGCAATTACATTATAATTTACTCCCCAAGTCTAATTATGTCCGAAATGCTTGGCATCTTTTTGTTTTTATTATTCATATTATTTATCATAAAATATTTTGTGTCTTATAAAAAAATATATGTGTTTTTTGCAAGTATTTTCTTCGGATATTTAACTTGAGTAATTCCCCGCAGCTCACCTCGCGGCGAAGCCGAGGGTTTGCTGCGGCTTTAGGTTATTTTTGTATTGATACCTTGCCAGCTTGCAGGCTGGGTCAAATCAACCTGCTGTTCTTTGATATATTAGCGTAAAAACCGATAAAATCTATGTTATAATAACCTCAAAGATACAAAAACAGGAGGTTATATATGGCATATATAATAGGTAATCGCAATCAATTAACGTTTCTACCGCCGGCAATAGAAGATTATATAACTCAAGACGATCCAGTACGCGCCTATGATGCGTTTGTGGAAGCGCTTGATTTTAATGATTTAGGCATCGTCATAGACGAAAACCTATTCGGCGCCAACCCCTATTGGCCAAAAGCCATGGTAAAACTTTTAGTATATGGTTATTCCTACCCAGCAGGATGCCCTGTTGGACTATGGCGTACGAACTTCGCGTAAATTAGAAAGAGCTTGTTATTATAATTTATCGTTTGTCTGGTTAACCGGCGGCTTAAAACCCGATTATCGCACGATTGCCAGATTTCGCATCGACAACAAAGAAGTTCTAAAAAGAATATTAAAACAATGCGTAAAAATGTGCATAAAGCTTGATCTTATCGAAGGAAATACCTTGCTTGTTGACGGCACGAAAATCAAAGCTAACGCCTCTCTGAAAAATACCTGGACTGAAAAAGACTGCCAGGAATACTTAGAAAAAATATCAAAGAACATCGAAGACATAATCGCCGAAAGCGAACGGCTCGACCAGCAGGAAGACGATACTGGCTCGCTGGTAAAACTAAAAGAAGAATTACAAAACAAGGAAACGCTAGTCGCGCATGTCAAGGAAATCGCCGACGAACTAAAAAGAAACGGTACAACATACACTAACACAACCGACCCCGAAAGCATAAAGACTAAAGGCGACCGAGGCACAAAAATGTATTACAATGGGCAGATTGCCGTTGACGAAAAACACGGCCTTATCGTTGAGGCTAGAGCCGTAAGCTCCGCATTTGACGTCAACCAATTAAGTAAACAAGTCGAGCAGGCGCAAGACACACTGGGTACGCCGCCTAAAACAGTGTGTGTCGATGCCGGCTATCACAGCACATCCGACATAGAAAAGATAGACCCTTCGGTTACCGTAATCGTACCCTCACAGGCTCAAGTTATCAAAGAACGTACGCCGGAAAAGATAAAGCCATTTTCTAAAGATGTATTCAGCTACGATCAAGGTAACGACCAATATATCTGCCCGGCAGGAAAACGATTATCGCGCACGAATCTGCCGGTGTTCTACGCAAATGACAGAATAGCGTATAAAGCCAATGCGAGGTTAGGGGTATACTCGCATATATTGCTTTATTTTATTTTTGCGTTAAGTATAGATAGTATTTATAAAAATAATGGCAATAAATGTAAATGTTAACGTTTATAAATACACAACATAATACCAAACCTAGCTATATAGGAAAAGTAAAACTCTGGGGGTGTAATCAAGTAGTTTAATGTATGTTTTTTATTGCGAATATGGGCAGTAGATCCAACAAGAAGGACAGTTTAATTAATAACCTTATATCTTTCTCTAGTTCGCTACCCCACAGTGTCGCACAGTTTATTGACTATACGCAACATAGCAAAATGAGTAATTGAACTATTTGATGAAAAAATAAAATAAAGAGTTTGTGGTTAGTATTGTTTGTTTGGCACGGCTCTTTGGCAGCCGAAGCTATTTTAGTCTTTAAAAAAATTCGCTTTGACAGAAATACTTGCTATTTTAATTTCAGTCGAGGCGATGACCTTGATTTAGTATATAGAATGCAACATCATCACTTAAGTTTTAGCAAAGCCGACCAGGCAAGACTGGTGCATCTCACGATGCCTTCTATAGGTAGAAAAATAACCGCTAGTAGTCATTTTACTAACGGAGCATACATAACTCTAAAAAGGAGTTCGGTATTAAGATATTATTTTCTTATGGCTATGGGGGGGGTATACGGCAATTTTCTTTCGGCCGGCACACCGCTTAATTGCTAAGCGCCTATCTCAGGGAGTATATCTCTATGATACAGTGTTCACGTTTCCTTATTACTTAGACAAGCTAGTTATTGGTGAAAGAAATATAATTGCGGCAATAAAATTAGTATATTATATTTTATTTGATAACCCTCTTCGCGCAAAAATAAAAAACCTTTTTGAAGAAATTTCTTTTCGGTTAGGGGCTTGATATTTCCTCAAAAAAGTGGACATATTAAAAAAATAGTGTTAGTATAAACTAAAATAACAAATTATAAAAATGATAAAAATTGCCTTGTTTGGAATAGGTTATTGGGGGCCAAATTTATTGAGGGTATTTATTTCTTTGCCAAAAGTCAAGGTAAGCATAATTTGTGACAAGAATAAAAAATTAGTCGACAAATTTAAGTTGCTTTATCCAAAAATAAAGTTTTCCAGCGATGTCGGGGAGGTCCTAAAAAGTAAAGCGATAGATGCGGTAGTTATTTCTACCCCCGCAACAACGCATTACGCTATTGCCAAAGTAGCTTTAAGCGCAGGCAAGGATGTCTTTACGGAAAAACCACTTGCCCTCAAAGTTAAAGACGCAGCGGATTTAGTAAACTTAGCACAAAAATATAGAAGAATTCTTATGGTGGGTCATTTGCTTGAATATCACCCCTCCGTTTTAAAGCTAAAAAGCTTAATCGATAACGCAGAGCTAGGCCGTATTTATTATATTGAGTCAAGGCGTCTTAACTTAGGTAAAATTCGCCACGAAGAGAATGTCCTTTGGAGTTTGGCTACGCATGATATCGCTACCATGATTTTTCTTTTAGGTAAAATGCCAAGTTTTGTTAATGCCGGAGGCGGTAGTTATATTCAAAAACAGGTTGAAGACCTCGCATTTGTTACATTACATTTTCCCGGAAATATTTTAGGCCACATCAGCGTTAACTGGCTTAGCCCAAGAAAAGTAAGAGAGATAACAGTGGTTGGTTCACGGAAAATGGCAATTTTTGATGACATGGCTCCAGAGGAAAAATTAAAAATATGGAATCAATATAAAGAGAAAGAAAGATTTGTAGACTACGCGCGCTTACCTACCCTAAAGTTTGGTTCAATATCTATACCCAGGGTAAGGTTAGATGAACCGCTTAAACTCGAATGCGAACACTTTATTGAATGCGTAAAACATAGAAGAAAGCCGCGTAGTGACGGCAAGGATGGATTAGGGGTATTAAGGGTATTAAAAGCCGCGCAAGATTCTTTAGAAAAAAGGAAGGTGATGAAAATTGCATAAAAAAAAATATTTTGCTGCTAAAAGTGCCATTGTTGATAAGGGGGCCAAAATTGGCGAAGGTTCTCAGATTTGGCATTTTAGCCATATAATGAAGGGTGCTCAAATTGGTAAAAATTGTAAGATGGGCCAAAATGTACTTGTGGCTGATGGTGCCAAAATTGGTAATAATGTGAAAATTCAAAATAATGTTTCGGTATATTCTGGCGTCACCCTGGAAGACGATGTTTTTTGTGGTCCTTCAATGGTTTTTACCAACGTTAAAAAGCCTCGGTCTTTATACCCCGTAAATAAAAGATACGACGAAACTTTAGTTAAGAATGGCGCAACTATTGGTGCAAACGCTACGGTTGTATGCGGAGTTACCATAGGAAAGTATGCTTTTGTCGGTGCCGGCAGCGTGGTAACCAAAGATGTTTCTGATTATGCTTTAGTTTATGGTAATCCTGCAAAATTACAGAGTTGGGTCTGTGAATGCGGGCAGAAACTAGAGTTAGCAAAAAAAAAGAAAATATGTATTTGTAATAAATGCCAGCGTGGATATACAGTAAATGAAGCTCCACGGGCTAAAGCCCGTGGTTTCTCACAGACGCTGCGCGCGGAGCGAAATCCCGACCACGCTTCCATCCACGGTCTAAAGACCGTGGTTTTATCGCGTCGGGATAAAAATCAATTACAGGAGGTACGTGGTTGAATTATTTTGTCGCGAAGAGATGTTTTGACTATGGACTTTCTTTAATTGGTTTGTTGGTATTTATACCCCTAATGTGGTTGATTGCATTCTTGGTAATTATTCAAGATGGCCGGCCGATATTTTATGTCAAAAAAGCATTAGGTATATACGGAAAAGTATTCAAAACATTTAAGTTCCGCTCGATGAAGAATGAGTCGCTATACATTACAAAACTAGGTAAGATGCTTCGCGAAACCGCAATGGACGAGTTACCGCAACTATTAACTATTGCAAAAGGAGAAATGTCCTTTGTTGGTCCGAGGCCATACGGTGTTGAAAAATACGGTATCTCAAGAGATTCTACAGGCGAAAAGGTCCTGCCGCATACATTAATTCCAGAGAGGGTAGCTTTCGCAAAGCGCTTAGGAGCCACGCCGGGCTTAACTGGTTTAGCGCAGTTATATGCACCAAAGCATGCCAGCGACGAAGAGGTATTACGGTTGGACTTAAAATATATCACAAATAAAAATTTTATTTTAGATTTGTACATAATCCTTGTATCTTTTTGGATTACTTTAAAGAGGGGTTGGGAAAAACCAACCAGGAAGATATAATTAATGCGGGATTTCCCCGCCTGTAACAGATTGGGTCAAATCAATCTGTGGTCGGGTATCTGTTCTTTGAGAATATAACGTAAACAACACCATGTATCTATGGTAAAATATCTCCATACAGGAGGGTACTTACCATGGCATATATTAAAGGCAACCGTAATCAAA
>JAUYCY010000127.1 GCA_030692055.1 Candidatus Omnitrophota bacterium
CCTAAACATAGCATAACCCAAATATTTAACAACTCCGCTGTTGCTCCGCTAAGGCGCGCGACAAAGCCTTTAGCCCATAAACTTTTGTCAGGATAAGCACTGCTTACGATAAAAGAAGAATTTTCTAAAATATTTCTCCCGTAGGTTCTAGGCTCAAGAAAACACACTGCGCAGTTATAAAAATCTTTGAAAAATTCTTCATATAGCCCTTTCTTTAATACCTCTAAAAGATACTTATATTCCATATGCAGCCAAATAGACTCATTCTCCAGCCAACCCGGAACAAATATCCGGCTTCTGCCGATCTCTAAGGGTTCATCGCTAAGCGAAGCATTTAAGCGGTACATCTTTAGCTTGGCGTCAAAAAGCGAAGATTCTTTTAGGGGCTGATATAAATTTCCATTGCCCTCTACTCTTAAGCTATGCACAGCGCCCTCTAAAAAATGCGGCAAAGCTCTTTTAACAAACCTTGACGCAACAACATATTTATTTTTTACGCTGTAGTTGGCTAAGTTATAACTAAAATAGGCAAAATAGAGGCCGGTTGCTTTGTCCTTAGCTTTGGCTATCGCTAAATTTAATTTAGCGGTGAGATTTTCTAAAAATTTCTCTATTATTTGGCAATTAAGCTCTTTTTGTTTTCCTGCAAGGCAAAAAAAAGTCTGCTTTCTAAACTTTTCTTTTATAGAATTAGATTTATCCCACCATAAAAAATCTTTATCTTTTTTGTTATCAGCTAAATGGGCCTTAAGCAAATTATTTAGGCTATTTAGAAACCAAAAGACTTCCTGCGCGACTTTAACTTTTACTATGCCTTTGGCTTGTAATCTTTTTATCGCCTCTGTAAGCATAAGGCAGGCGCGCTTGAGCTCTAAAGTTTCACATAACGAAGAACCAAAAAGGGCAGGCAGGCCGTTTAGCGAATCGCACCAGCCGGGCTTATCCGCTTCCATCTCTATGCCGATACCTTGGGGATCTAAACTGGCAGCTTTATTTAAAATGAGCGCTAAAATCTTTTCCACCAGATGCGTGCGGTAAATATTTCCCTTTTTATCTCTTAAGAAATTCGCAAATCTTCCTCTTTTTCCTAAAAGCAGCCGCTTGGCTTGGACCTCCTCTACGCTATGCCACTGATAAACCTTGCTATCTTTTAGATGGTACCTGCGTTTTCTTTCCTTAACTCTGTATTCATCATCCCAAAAACAATAGTCGTTGCTTAAAAATAGCTCTCCTGCTTTGTCGGGATAAAAGTAGAGAAAACTTTCGATAAGGTCCAAATTATAACGCCAATGGTCTATCCAGTATCCTTCACCATGGGTAGCCATGGGCTCTCTCAAAGCTCTATCAACCAATCGCTTGGCTAATTCCTCTCTCTTGGCTATTACTATCCCTTCCTCTTTAAGCAGCTCAAAGAAATCACCTAGATGAAATCCTGTTAGCATTAAAGAAAGAACTTTCTTATCGTTTATGCTAAATTCTTTTAAAATCGCCGATGCCTCTTTCTTGCCAAAAAATAGCCTCTCTCCTTTTACTACTAGGGGATTATAGCCGTCTATTTTTATAAAATTGAGGAAATAAATAATATTTTTATTTGCGATGACAGGATTAAAGAATAAATCCATGCGGCGATTTTGGTTGATGTCGCGGTAATTTGATTCTCCTTCGCTAAAGTAGGAAGGAAGCAGCTTAAATTTATTATAATCCCTTTCCAGGTCTCCGTGTTTCCTTGAAAAGATGTAATAGATATCTTTACCGTTAAACTTTCCGCCAGGGGCGGATCCGCCTTTGGCGGAATAGGGGTAGCCTCCCCGTAAAACATTATCCAGATAAGTACAGCCGATATAGTGGTTTAGCGGACCGGAAGCTGACACGCAAAGGGCGTGATTTTTTATCTCGTCAATGATATCTTCGTTTTCTTTGGCCTTCTCTTTTAAAAAGTTCTCATCTAAATTATGCACAAATTCTTTAATCAAATCCGATTTAAAGCAAGAACCAAAAATACTATAAAACTTTTTCTCCTGCCCTGGTTTTAAATTCCATTTGAAATGACTAAAAGTGCAGGGAGTTTTGCCAAAGGTTATCTGATTCAACGGCGGGCGAAAATGCTTCTTGAAAAAATTAACAGGTGTGGAGTAAGAAGTATCCTCGGCAAAAATCACGCCGGGATCAACAATAAGGTAAGGAGAAACTTTTTTACCGTTATCGTGGTAAAAAGAACAGTTGAAAGTAGCGCCATCAACATATTTAGTTTGGCTGCTATCTTTTGGGTCGACAATCAGACGAAAAATAGCTAGATTGTCGTAGATATAGGAACGCATCCATGCTTCCAGGGTACGCGCTAAATCTTTGAGTAAAACATGATTGAGGCCAAAAGGAATAATTTTGGGCAGCCCATCCAGAACTTCTAAATCAACTTCTTTATCAGATATGTTTTTTATAGAGAGCTCTCTCACCAGAGCGCCGACAATAGTATTAGGCAAGGTAAAATATTTTACGCAAAAATTTAAACCCAAATTGGCGTTAGTTTTTCTAATTTCAAAAGAAGCGCTTTTAACCACCATCTCCTCTTCTCTTTCATAATCCGAAATAACACGAAATGGCTCATAGTTAATTTTATCGCCAATTTTTAAAAATGTGCGAAAACCTACTAGCCCAGCAAAACAATAAGCATTATTGGCAGGAAAGAATTCGGTTATGGAATGGTCTTTATCTTTGATACCGAAACTTATTACTCCTTGCGCGCGGTTTACATAAAATACCCAGATAGGAACGCCCCATGCGCCGGCTACACCGGGAAGAAAATTAGAAAATGGCGGCTTGCTATTATAGTTTTTTATAACAAAACTGCCGTCGTCTCTAAGTAAATAATCGCTGTCCATAATTGCTCCTAATCAAAACAGAAGACAGAGGTCAGATGACAGATGTCAGAGAGAATGCCAGTTGTAGCTTAAGCGATAAAGCATAGCATTGACTTCGTCATACTTAATATCTAACTTCCTGTGCGCTTCGTTGGTTATATATTTACAATCTCTGGCAAAATCAAGCCAACCCCTTGTTTCTTCGGATGAACCCAAAGAATCATTTAGATGCCTGACAAATACCTGTTCATATTTACGCTTGGCATAGCCTTCACGAATATTTATAGCTACTGATCTTGAAGAACGCATTATCTGTCGGTTAAGGAATATACTTCTTCTTTGGGAAATTTCTTGGTTATTTCAAATATTTCCATTGCAAGTTTATATGTTGTTTCATATACCTTTAAATCCCTTATATTTTTAATTGCCATTCTGCCTCCCCTCTGTCTTCTGACTTCCGACCTCTGACTTCTGCTATATGCAAATTATTCGTATAAATCCAAAACCTCCCGCAGCGAGGATACAACTTTTTTATTTCTATATTTCTTTACTGAGGAAAGCGCACTGGAGCCGCCCCTTACAAACACAAAATCAACATCAGCGCGCCTGGCTGTTTCTAAATCAATATCCATATCACCGATAAAAACAGCATCTTGCTTATTTAGCGAAGATTTCTTTATAATCGTATTCAATATTTTAGGATTGGGTTTGTTGCTTTTGATCTCATCGGCACAAAGAACCATATTAAAGAATTTCTTTATTCCCAGCGCCTCTAAAATCAAATTGGTGAAATAACTCGGCCGATTTGACGCGATGGCAGTGATTTTTTTCCTTCGCTTTAACGTGCATAGAAGTTGCTTTGCGTGGGGCCTTAGTTTAGAGTACGTTAAAACTGCTTTTTTATGGTGGGCGCGATAAATCGCCAATGCTCTTTTAAAATCTTTTTTAGAAAAAAAAGTTTTCATGAAAACTTTGTCGCCTCTGCCAACTTCCCGTTTCGCTTTTTCGTAACTGACGGCCGGGCAACCTAATTTCTTAAGCGTAAAATTTAAACTTTTCTCTATCGCTCTGTAAGCGTTAGCTAAAGTTCCGTCTAAATCAAAGATGTAAAGCCTCTTGCTGATCATATATGTAAGTAGCTATATGCAAAGCGCAAGGCGCAGAGCGCATGGCGTTTAAAAACAATTCTGCAAAGACTTATAAAAATTTGTAGCTATTCTTAGCGCTTCGCGCTATGCGCTATGCGAATTACTACTTTATTTTTGTAGCTATAATGGATGCTAGGCTTATTTTAAAAATCTCTCCGCCGATAAACGGTAAAAGCCCCGCCGATACCGCAGAAGCAAAAGAGAATTTATGAAATAGCATAAGCCAAATGATTCCTGGTGTGTAAATAACGCTAGCTACTAAAAAAAAGAAAAAAAAGTTTTTGAAAAAAGTTCTCTCCCCGGGCAGCAGGCGAGAAAAAATAATAGTGGCCGCAAAGAAACCTAGTATATAACCGCCCGTGGGCCCCAAAAGATAGATAAAACCGCTGCCAAAATTGGTAAAGACCGGTAACCCTACCAGTCCAAAAAATACATACGCCCCTTGGGAGAGAAACGCTTTGTTTTTAAGAAAAATTATACTTAGGTACACTACAAATGTTTGCATGGTTATAGGCACAGGCGTAAAAAAAAGAGGTATACGCACGTAGGCAGACAGAACCATTAAAAAAGTAAATGCTAAAATAAGAACGATTTCAAAAATAAGTTGCTGTTTTTGGCTGCAAGAAATTGCTTTCATAATGTCTCCTTTCTTATAAACTCCAGGCTACATGCCACAAGCTACATGCCACAAGATTTAGAAATGAATCCTGCGCCCTGAGGCTGAAGCCTGAAACTAGTCTCAATAGGACGTTCATTGTATCATAGAAATAAGGAAAAAGAAGAAAAAATTATGTAAAATTTTACGGGCAGGTGTACGTTATTTAGAATTACGCCTGGGATACCATCAATTAACCCAAAAATGCATTTGAAAAATGTATTTTTCGCCTGAAGGGCAGCCCTTTATTTTTCATAAGAAGATTCTCATTCGTAGAAATAAAGGGCTGGGTTAACCCAGCACCAATTTTCTGCGTATGAGTATTCTTCTTTGGAAAAATTGGTGCTGCTCGTTGAGGGAAAAATGCCGTGTACCTTTTAGTGTATTAGGATTGTTATGCAACCTTTTGTTTTCGATAGAATTATAACCTTTTTGTGCTTTCAGCGGCATTTTTCCGGTTAATATTTTCTCTTTCTTAAAATATAAGCTAGAGAAAAAAACTTTTTTATTCGTTCTTTTTTTAAAGCCCTAAGAAGCTCGTCAGCGTGCTGCAAAACCTCCTCTTCTCCCTTCTTAACCAACTCCGCGCCTCTGGCAAAATCCCCCCAAGGGAAAGACTCCAAATTAGGAGAAAACAAATAATCTATTCCTGTAAGGCTATCTTCAATGATTCTCTTATAGCGTATCCTATCAGCTAAATTCATAACATCCATAGCGCTTCTCATAGCTGGGAAATAATAACCGGAACTTTCTAAGTTTATTGCGATTATAAAATCAGCCTTATCCTTAATTATTTTTGCCGGTATCGGCATCAACACTCCGCCGTCTATTAAAATTTTATTTCCCCATTTTATGGGAGGAAAAAAGCCCGGATAAGCACAAGACGCTAAAGCAGCCATACTTAAAGGGCCACTGGCAAGGCATATGGGTTCACCTTTAGCTAAATCTACGCTGGTGGCGTAAAATGGAATTTTACAATCAGAAAAAGAAAAATCCTCAAAAATATTTTTGAATACCTTAAAAAATGTTTTAAAGTCAGCTAAAGAAGGTTTAATTATGCGTAAATTCCAAATGCAAAATTCCTTGACCAAGCTAAGGCATTTCTCAGAAAATAGCCTTTTCGCCTCAACATTGGTGGGGGGGAAGCTATCCTTAAGCAAGGCTATTGCTTTCTGGTGATTATTGATGACACGAAAAATCTTTTCTTCTAAGGCCTTTGTGTCGGGGTTAAGGGCATAAAGCCCACCGATAACTGCGCCTATGGAAGTTCCGGAAATTACATCTATTTTTACTTTTAGCTTTTCCAGGGCTCTTAAGGCGCCGATATGAAAAAATCCAAGCGCCACTCCACCACCTAAAGCAAGACCGATCTTCAAAGCTTCAAGCCTCCTTCAATGTCCGCCATTCGCCTTAGACGAATGGCGAGATCTCGTCAAAATCAAAGATTTTGGCGGAAGCACATTATTTTTTCAAGCCGAAGGCGTAGAAAAAATAATAGTGCGAATTGAACCCCGCTCTTTTGGCGAAGCTATAGATAATACCACTATAATGAATACTCCAAACTTACAGGTTATAATTTACTCGCTAAATTATCAATCTACTCCGCCAAAAGGGCGGGGTCAAATTCGGCTACACCCCGACGTTGCGTCGGGATAAGCCTCATTTGAAAAACAAATAGGGCAGACACGAATTATGCCTGCCCTATTAAATTCATAATTAGACTTAATCTTTAGCTATAGCTATAGTAATTACTCCGGCAAGAATTAAAAATGGACCGACGCCGCCCTTAACGATTATCCACAAATCTTTCCACCAAGCCCATTTCAAAAGCACTAATAAGCCTAGTGCGATAAACACTATACCTAAAATTACCTTTCCAACCATCTTCGTGCCTCCCGAAGACGCCTTTACCTCTTCATTTGGCGTTTTATTCTGCTCTTCCATTTTGCACCTCCTTAAAAGATTATTAAATACTATATGATATTAAATATATAGATTTTTACGCTTCTTGTCAATGATTAATTGCTGGAGTTTCCCCATTTTTTAAATCTCATTGACGGATGCATACGGATGGTTACGGATTCATACGGATAATTATAGGATTTATCCGTTTGCATCCGCTGGAATCTGTTTGCATCCGTCCATGGATAATTATAGATTTTAAATTTTATTAGCGATTGGTTCATATATACTTAGACAAAAATAGCTGATAATTTTGGGAAATGTCCAGTTAATTGGTTTTGTCATTTTTCTAACGCTAGTGCCAAAATCTTTTCTATCGCTATTGCGTAGGTATAACCTTTTACATAAGCTTCTTTCATGAACCCGCTATCGCAGTTAATGTCAGGGTTGGGGTTAACGTCCAAAACAAAAAGCTCGCCTCTGCTCTCGCGTAAATCTACCCTGAAATAACCTCGACAGCCTAAGGTTTTTGCGGTTTTTCTGGCAATGTCAATTATTGTCTTTTTCAAATCATCATCAACTTTACTGACTGAAGGCATTAGAATTTTAAATTCATCACAAGACATATCCCACTTTGAGGCATATGTGAAATACGAAGGCAAATTTTTATATAGCGAGTAATCAATAAAAGAAATTCCCAGCGCCTCATAGGGAAAATCGCCTAGAAACGCGGCGCTATACTGTTTGCCGGCGAGAAACTCCTCTACGAGAAGCCCTTTTGGAAACTCTTTGATTTTTTTTGAAACGGTTCTATGCAAATCTTCTTTTGTATTTGCCAAAGAATCTTTATCTATGCCTAAACTTGCGTCTTCGCAGCAAGGTTTTATAAAAACAGGGAAGTTAAAACTATCAACACTCAGTTCTTCTAGGTATTTAATAAATTTGCCTTGCGGAACTAAAATTTTGCTTTCGCGCAAAATATTTTTTGTTCTTTCTTTATCCAAGCAAAGCCCCAAGGTAGATGATGGATTTCCCGTAAAAGGCACCTGCATTTCTTCTAAAATTTCCGCAAATTCCGCTTCTTTTGCCGAATCGTCGCTGAATCCTTCAAAAAGGTTAAATACGCAATCAGCTTTGGAATTATAAATTTTTTCCTTTATGTTTTTTAGATTTTCAAAATCTTTTTTTTCTAAATAAAGCGTGTCTACGCAAATGCCTTTATCTAAAAAAACTTCTTCTACCGAATCCCTGCAACGCAAGGTATCGACAAGGTCTTTGCGCTGGGTTTGCTCTTTCTCTACAACAATAAGTATTTTTTTATCTTTAATGTTCATCCGAAATTTTGCATTAGGCTGTTATAGCAATCGATAATGTTTTATGAAATAACAGGTTATCATACATTCGCAAGGTAAGAAAGTTCACTTGCCAACGAAGTTGGCAAGCTCACAACCTTGAACTTCCTTGCGGTAGCTACGACACAAAATTGAACTATCCGTATTACCACGATGCATTTTTACTTGTGCCCTTTAGGGTATACTTTCCTATACCGCAAGAAAAAGTTACAAAGCTTTTTACGAAATAAAATGTTTTCTCTACTGCGAAATGCTTACATTCTCAATCAAATTCAATGGTGGACCCAATGAATGCGCCTGCGGCGCTCTTTGCTCGCGCAGAGCGCAGGCAAAGATTGGGTTCATGGAGCCCCACGGGCATGCCCGTGGTACATTTATTTACCCGCCAGATTTGCTGCGCAAATCTGGCGAGGTATCCGCCTTGCGTCCGATGCGACATCTCGCCGAAGCAGTACCTCAGTTCGCATTCACCCCCGGCCATGGCCGGGGTA
>JAUYCY010000129.1 GCA_030692055.1 Candidatus Omnitrophota bacterium
GGGCATGCTTTCTACTTTAGGCATCACCTTGGCAACAGATGCCTATGGCCCGGTTGCGGATAATGCCGGCGGTAATGCTCAGATGGCGAATCTGGATCCAGAGGTAAGAAAAAGGACGGATGCCTTAGATGCTCTAGGCAACACCACAGCTGCCACAGGTAAAGGCTTTGCTATTGGTTCGGCAGCGCTGACAGCCCTGGCATTGATCGCTGCTTACCGTGATCAGATTGCCATATACGGCAAAGAGATGACCCTTAGCTTAATGAACCCCAATGTATTAGTGGGTTTATTTATCGGTGGTATGCTTCCGTTTGTATTTTGTTCCATGACCATGCGCGCAGTGGGAAGAGCAGCAGGCAAGATTGTTGTTGAGGTGCGCCGGCAATTCAAGGAAATCGTCGGCCTGATGGAGGGCAAGGCAAAACCGGATTATGCGCGCTGCGTGGATATTGCTACGGCTGCGGCCCAGAAGGAAATGATTTTTCCTTCGCTATTGGCGATTATTGCGCCCATTACCATGGGGCTTCTCATAGGCATTGAAGCTGAAGTCGGGCTCCTCACCGGCGCAACGGTAAGCGGTTTTGTTTTAGCGGTAATGATGGCTAATTCCGGCGGCGCCTGGGATAATGCCAAAAAGTTCATTGAAGAAGGCCATCTTGGCGGAAAAGGCTCGCCTGCGCATAAGGCAGTTGTGGTCGGCGATACCGTAGGCGACCCCTTTAAAGACACCTCCGGCCCCAGCCTCAATATCCTCATCAAATTAATGTCCATGGTCTCCATCGTTTTTGCCTCTTTTGTTATCTCCCACACCCTCTTCAAATAAATCAGGGACGTTTCTCAAATCAATCGAGGACCGTTTCTGAATTTAATCGGAGAAGTGTCCCCATATTTCTAGAGGGGGGACACTTCTTGCTTTGGTTCAAGAAACGTCCCTGATTTATTTGTTTTGATTTTTTGGCTTTAGTGTTATAATGAATTTGTTATGGACGATCTGGAATTTGTCCGAAGATGCGTCAAAGGGGACAAACAGACCTGGGACGAATTCGTAAACAAATATTCCCGCCTCATCTACAATTATATTTATAGCGTCTTGAAGATAAAGGATTATGTGACTGCGGAAGAGACAGTTAACGAACTCTTTCAAGAAATCTTCCTAACGCTGGTCAAAGATAATTTTAAAAAATTAAGAAGTTTTAAAGCCAGAAACGGCTGTAGCCTGGCCAGCTGGCTAAGGCAGATTACTGTTAATTTCGCTATCGATTATCTGCGTAAAGCAAGACCCACGGTTTCTTTAGATGAAGAAAATGATGAGGGCCCGAGTTTAAAAGAAATATTACCGGATGATGCTCCTCGCATTAGCGATGCGCTTAGCCATCAGGAAAGGCTCCTGCACTTAAAAGACTGCATCCGGGTTTTAGAAAAAGACGATAAATATTTCTTAGAATTACATATCCATCGGGGCTTGAGCTTAGAGGAGTTAAAAGCGCATTTTCGGATTTCCCGCGGCGCGATAGATATGCGAAAGTCCAGGTTAATTGAGCGTTTAAGAGATTGTTTTAGAAACAAAGGTTTTGCGTTAGATTTCTAAAGGTTATACGTCTATTATAGTAGGGGAGGAAATGACTAATGCCAGAGAGGCTTGAGAAGTTAATCAGGACAGTCTACAAAATTTGGAAAGTCAATCAGCCTGTAGCGAAAGAATCACATCCGGACGAGGAAACCATGGCCTGTTTTCTCGAAAATAAATTATCCGCTCAGGAGAGCGACGACATCAAGGCGCATTTAATCAGTTGCGATACCTGCGCTGAAGTTATCGCGGTTCAGTTGAAACTGAAAGCAATTGAAACAAAAGAAATACCCGAGGCAGTGCTAATACGGGTGAAAAACCTAGTCACCACCGAAGACAAGGCTTCTATTTTAGAGATATTCCTGAGCCTTAAAGAAAAGGCCTTAGAATTATTGCATACCAGCGGCGATGTTTTGGTAGGGCAGGAATTAGTGCCAGCGCCTATCTTGCGCAGCCGCCAGATAAAAGACTTCCGAGACGAAGTTACTATACTAAAAGATTTCCAAAATATCAGGGTAGAGGTAAAGATAGAAAACAAACTTGGCCGCTCTTTTAGTTTAAGCGTTGTGGTAAAAGAAAAATCCACCCAGAGAGTAATGAAGGATTTAAGAGTTACTCTCATTAAAGATGATCTGGAGTTTGAATCTTGCCTTAGCGATTCGGGAAAAGTTACTTTCGAACACGTCTTGTTGGGCAAATATACCGTAGAGATATCTACAGTGGAAAATAAACTCGCCTCCATATTATTAGACATAAAAGTTTAAACAGATTTCAACATGCAAGATAATAATGCCCTAGTTTTAGAAGTATTAAGGCAGGACAATCAGCTGGCGATGAGTATTTTTCAGCAAAATGAAGTTGCTTCTACCTTGCGGCATTATAGCCAGGTATCGGTGTCATTTAAGGAAATAAATAAATTATCTCAGGAAGTGCTCGCTATATTGAACAGGGCCCACAGGGGCGCCTTAGAAATAGACCTCTTAAATAGCTTAAAAAAGGCCGGCCAACTGCTTTGGGACCACCTGCTTACCCGGCAAGTTAAAGAGAAGCTGAAGGCCTCGCCAATTTTAGATTTAATCTTCTCTTTAGATGAGGAATTAATCAATATCCCCTGGGAACTTTTATATACAGGCGAAGATTTTTTAGCGCTTAAGTTTAATTTAGGCAGGGTAGTAAAGACCAAGACAGAGACGAGCCTATATCAATACCGTAGTTTCTCAAGGACACCGAAGATGTTAATTTTGGCCAACCCTACCGGTGATTTGAGAGCCGCTTACCTTGAAGGCCTATACATTAAAAACCAGTTTGATAAAAAAAGAAACCAGATTAATATTAATTTTAAAAGTACGCAGATCGACACACTTTATGTAAAAAAGAACCTGCGTGATTACGATATCGTGCATTTTGCCGGTCACTGCGAGTATGATTTGGGGGAGCCTAAAAATAGCGGCTGGGTTTTAAGCGATGGGAGATTCACCGCCCAGGATATTTATAAGCTGGGCGAAACCCTGTCTTTGCCTACTTTAGTTTTTTCTAATGCCTGCCACTCGGTGAAATTTAGCGCTGATTCTTTGGATACCGATTATCAGGAAGAAGCCTATAACCTGGCTTCGGCATTTTTGTTTTCCGGGGTCAGGCACTATATCGGCACCATCCGTAAAATAGAAGACCCCATTAGCCTTTCTTTTGCCAAGGAATTCTATAGCCAGTTAATTTCCGGCAGGTCAGTAGGTGAATGCCTGCGCCTTGGCCGGCTAAGGTTAGTTAAGGAATATGGCGTTACGACAATTGCCTGGGCAAGCTATCTTCTTTACGGCGATCCGAATTTTGTCTTATTTAGCCCAAAAGCAAAGCCAGCAATACCTAAAGTGAAAAGGAAAATCTCGCTTTTCAAAAAGCCGCTCGCCTGGTTGTCTCTGGCCGCAGTGATTATATCTATAGGTATATACTTATATCTGTGGTTACCCACCCTAAATCCCAATACCTATATTTTATCCTTAAGGGCTAAAGAATTATTTCTTGCGGGAAATAATCCGGAGGTTATTTCGCTGACAAAGCGTATCATCACAAAAGACCCGTTATTTCTGGCGGCGTATCCAATGCTCGCAAATACGTATCAGAGGTTGGGAGATAAAGAGAATGCCTTAAAATATTATTTTGATTACATCCGCTATAGCGAGAAAAGGCAGGACAAGAAAAATTTGGCTTCGGCGTATGCAGGCATAGGCTGGCTTTATTATTTGCAGGGAGACTATGCCAAGGCATTTGATTTTTATCAGCGCTCATTGAGTTTGAGTGAGGAAAATAAAGATAAATTGAATGAGGCAGATGTATTGGGTAAGTTAGCCGTATGGTATATGGATAAAGACGACAATGATAAGGCGTTGGAATTACTTACAAAAAGCGCGGAGATTAACCGCGAAAGGCAATATATCTATAAGCATAAGTATAATTTAGCCTGCGATTATTTTAATCTGGGATTAGTTTTTACTAATAAAGATGATTTCGCCAGCGCAAAGGAATTTTATGATAAGAGCGCCAGATTATTTGAAAGGCTTAAACTCACCTATGAATTAAGCGATTATTATTTTAATATCGGCGAGATTTATAGTTTTCGCAAGGAATATCAAAAAGCGATGGATTATTATAATAAAGGTTTAAAACTTGACATAGCGCTGGACAACAAATTTAACTTGGCTAGCGATTATAATATGCTCGGTGAATTATATATAGAGATGGATAATTCACTTGAGGCAGAGAAGTATTTTAATCAGGCAGTTTCACTTTCCCGGCAGATAGATGCGCGCCCGGAATTAGCCGACGCCTATTCTAACTTAGGCCTTTTATATAAACAAAAAAATCAGAAAAATAAGGCTAGGGAGTATCTGCGCCAGGCGCAGGAGATTTACCGATTAATCGATACGCCGGATTATCAGAGAATTAAACAAGAATTTGTAGAGCTGGACAAGCAATAAGGATACCTTTTTTGGGGGGCAAGATAAATATGGGTATAGATATCGGGGCATTAAAGGCAAATTTTTTGCCCTATCTTAATAGCTTAGGACATTTTCGTTTTTCTTTTCTTAATCCCTTGTTCTGGATATTTTTGCTGGTGCTGTTTTTAATGTTATTAAGATTTTGGTATGCTAGAAAATCATTCTCTTTCTGTCTAATCGTAGCCATAATTTTATTAGCTACTACTGGATTGGAAGATTTTATAGCAGGTATCTTAGCTAAAAATGGAGAAGGTTTTGACCCTGTAATAATAAGGGTGTTATCCCTTATCGTTATTTCGATTATATCCCTGTATTACTTTTTTATCAGAGAAAATTAGGAGGCGCGATGAAAAAAGTATTATTTTTGCTCTTGATATTCTTTTGCATTTATATTAGCGGTTGCTGTTCGATTCCGCGCGCGGATAATTATAAACAATTATATAGTTTTACTAAGGAAAAGAAAAAGATAAAAGGCAGATTTGGCGCTCAATCTAAGGTTATATCCATTAAGGACTTTCGGGAAAATGAAGCCTATGATGAGAATATAACCGCCCTTAGAGAAAGGATAGAAAAATATATTTCTAGCCATACGGATTTAAATGAAGCAGCAAAAAATAATTTACGAGAATTAAAAGTGGCCGAAGGCGCCACTAAAGAAGAAGTGAAATTATTATTGGGTGAGCCAGACAAGGTGGCCAAAATAGGGGAGAAAGTGGATACTGCCTCTGAAATATGGATTTACCAGACAAGCAAGTCAAGTATCTTTACCATAATTTTTCTTCCTGTTTTCTTTGGGCGCGAAGAGTATTATTTATATTTTAAAGATAATATCCTGACGCTAATAGAAAGGCATTATTTAGAACAGACCTTTTACGCTTCTGATTCAGGCATGGGGCTGCAAGACAAAACCAAATAGCCTACCTTTAATTTCCTAAAAAATTTTAGTTAGATTTTGCCACCTCTTACGTCTATTGTAGTGAGGGCATCCGCCAATAATCGTGGCGGATACGGCCGAACTTACCCCGCCCTTTTGGCAAGGCAGGTAATAAAAGCATAATCTGTCCAAAAGAGCGGGGTCAAATTCGCCCCGCCAAAGGCGGGGCTCATTTGAGGAGGTGGGAAAGATGAAAAAGTGCATAGTGGTATTAGCGGTAGCAGGGGTAATTGTGTTGAGTTTGGCGGTAGGTGTTTTTGCTGCGGGCCTGGTCTGGCAGGATATAGGTAGGGGCAATATTAATGTAAGGACTGTTTTGGTAGACCCCGATAATTCCAATATCATTTATATCGGCTCAAGAGATGGTATTTTTAAGAGTGAGGATGGCGGTGGGAGTTGGAGGAGTATTTTTTCGGCGAGAGGCACAAACAGAGGGGTAAATTTTTTGTTATTCGCTTTCAGCGATAAGGATTCGCTATATGCTGCAACCGGAAACGGTTTATATTTTAGCTTAAACCGGGGAAGAAACTGGAACAGGCTCTTCAAAGGGAAAAACTATCTTGAAAACGAATGCACGGCATTGGCAATTTTACCCTCAAGCCTTTATCTGGGCACAAAGGCAGGGTTGTTTGTAAGTCTTGACAAAGGCCGCTCTTGGCATAAAGAGTCAGGTATACTTGGCAATAACCAGATATTAAATGTTTCTTATAATCTTAGCGAGCCGGATTATATTTATATCGCCAGTTTAAATGGCGTGTTTAAGACATCTGATGCCGGGAAAAACTGGGAAAGGATTTTCGTTGCGCATCCCGTGGAAAACGCAGATGAGAATAATGAGGTAATAGAAGACGAGGATGAACCAGCGCGGTTTTCAGATATAAAATATGTAACTATTGACCAAAATAATCTAAATTGCCTTTACGTTGCTACCAGTAAAGGGGTTTATAGAAGCCAGAATAAAGGCAAGTCCTGGGAAATGCTTTCCGACTACGGCTTACTCAGCAGGGAGATTAAGTTTTTACTGATATCCTTAAAGTCAACTATTTATGCGGTTACAAAATCCGGTATCTTCCAGTACACAAACGAGCGCTGGCATGGGCTATCATTAGGACTTACAGCAGGGGATATTAGATTTTTGGCTTCAGATAACCAAGATAATTTATACGCTGCCTGTGATAAGGGTTTATTTAAAACGAAGGCATCTTATGGCAATAATAACGACAAAGACATCATTGTTGAATATTATAACGATGAACCAAGGATTAATGAAGTCCAGCAAGCAGCTATTAAATATGCGCAGGTAATTGACCCCGAAAGGATTGAAAATTTAAGAAGACAGGCGCGGTTAAAGGCGGTATTGCCAGATTTTAGTCTGGATTACGATAAGACCGTCACCAGTTATAGCAATACCAATACTACCCGTTTTACCGTTGGTCCTGCGGAATGGGGTGTTTCGCTCAAGTGGAGCCTTAGTGACCTTATCTGGAGCGAGCAACAACGGCTAATTGATTCCCAGGTACGGCTGATGGTTCAGCTGCGCGATGATATCCTAGACGAGGTGACCAAATTATATTTTGAGAGACTACGGGTTAAGATGGAGCTGGATAATTTATCCATTGAAGATAGAAAGAAGCGCTTTGAAAAAGAACTAAGATTACAGGAACTTAGCGCAATGCTCGATGCGCTTACCGGAGGTTATTTTTCTCAGCAAACCAAACTAACCCCCTAAACCTTACCACACCGCGTAGGTGTGTAGAGGTTAATTATGAGGAAAGACGTACTAGCAGTTGGAGAAATATACCACATTTTTAATAAAAGCATTGCAGAATTTAATATATTCAATAATACCTCTGAATTCTTAAGAATGCTTAATGTAATTCGTTATTACCAAATGGAAAAACCGTTGATTAGATTTTCTGAGTTTCTTAGATCATCAAAAGTACAATTAGACGATGTGAATATTTCTTTTTCCGATAGGCCCGGCAAGGAAAAGCTTATAGAAATAATTGCCTATTGTCTTATGCCAACACATATACATTTAATTCTTAAACAATTAAAAGAAGACGGTATTTCTATTTTTATGAACTGTATTCTTAATAGCTATACACGTTATTTTAATATTAGACATAAAAGAAAAGGACCTTTATGGGAAGGAAGATTTAAAAATATATTAGTTACTACTGATGAACAATTAATTCATTTAACAAGATACATTCATTTGAACCCTGTTACTGCCTATTTGGTTGATAAACCAGAAAAATGGCCGGCTTCTTCTTATCGGGAATATTTATTAAAAGTTAATGAGAGGGACAAAATTTGTAAATATGATGAAATTTTAAATATCGACCAAATTTCTTATAAGGATTTCGTGGAAGATAGAATTTCTTATCAAAGAGAACTAGCAAAAATAAAAAACCTTCTTATCGAAAATACCTTTCCTGCACCTATCTTACCTTACCACACCGCGTAGGTGTGTAACGGTGAGTCTGAAATCACTTGCAATTATTCCCTATTTGTGATAATTTATAAATTCACCTGCCTATTTTTTGACCCTTTAACCAAAGGAATAATATGAGCTTATCGCATTTTACGGATGCTAATTTCAAGAAGGAAGTTTTAGAATCGAATCTTCCAGTTTTAGTGGATTTTTGGGCGAATTGGTGTGGGCCTTGCAAGATGATTTCGCCCATCATCGAGGAATTAGCCAAGGAATATGCAGGAAAAATCAAGATTGGCAAAGTCGATGTGGACGAGAACCCCAAAACCGCTACCTTATACGGAATAATGTCTATACCCACCTTAGTATTTTTTAGAAATGGAAAAATTGTTAACCAGGCCACAGGCGCTTTAAATAAGATCGAGCTGAAACGAAAGATAGAAGAGAACATTAGATGAAAAAAATCTTTATCGCTGCCACCAAGCAGAATGACGGCAAGACCACGGTTTCCTTAGGCCTAATCCGTAATTTTCAGGATAGATTCAAGAAAGTTGCTTTTATAAAACCCATTGGCCAGCGTTATCTGGAAGAGGAAGGCCTCAAGATTGATGAGGATTCTCTGCTTATTGAGAAGGTCTGCGGAATAAGATGCGGGCTCAAGGATATGAGCCCGATTGCCGTAGAAAAAGGTTTTACCGAAAAATATATTGTCCATCCGGATAAAAAATCAATTACCCAACAGATTAAAAATTCCTTCCGCAGGGTCTCTAAGGGGCAACAGTTGGTTGTTATTGAAGGCACTGGCCATGCGGGCGTAGGTTCTGTATTTGATCATTCTAATGCTACGGTAGCGAAACTGCTTGGCTCAAAGGTGATTATTATTTCTTCCGGCGGTATCGGCAGGCCCATAGATGAAATAGTTTTAAATAAGGCGCTCTTTGAGAAAGAGGGGGTTAAGGTATTGGGCGTGGTTATCAATAAGGTCCTTCCGGAAAAATTTGAGAAGATAAATCGTCTGGTAAAAAAAGGATTAGAAAGAAAAGGAGTAGAGGTTTTGGGCGTTCTGCCTTATTACCCTATGCTTTCTTATCCTACAGTAGAGCAGATTTTAGAGGAGACAGATTTTGAACTTTTGTGCGGGAAAGATTTTTTGGGAAAATATATTTCGCAAGTAATAGTAGGCGCAATGCGACCGCACGGTGCTTTAAAATATATGGTTGACGATAGCCTCTTGATTACTCCGGGTGACAGGGAAGATATGATTATGACGGCCTTAGGATGTTTTAGGGAGGCAGGTGAAAAAAGGCTTAAGGTTTCGGGAATAGTTTTATCAGGTAACATTGTTCCTGAGCAGCCAATTATGAATTTATTAAACAAAGCAAATATACCGGTATTATTAGCTAAATCAGATACTTATAGCGTGGCATCTTGTATTCATGATTTAACGGTTAAGATCAGGCCGCAAGATACTGCCAAAATTAATGCGGTGATAAAATTAATTAAAGATAATGTAGATTTGGATAGAATATCGAAAGGAATTTGACGTGGATACCATTACAAAAATTCATCAGAAAGCGAAAGCCAAGTTAAAGACTATTGTGCTTCCTGAATACGAAGATAGCCGGGTAGTAGAGGCAGCTAGGATTATCGAACAGGAAGGGATGGCTCGTGTTTTGCTTTTAACCCCGGATAAGATTAATCCCGCGGATAAAGAAAGATACATTGATGAATTTTATCAGTTCCGCAAAACCAAAGAATCAGATGTCAATGTGATTAGAAAGATATTTGATGAGCCGCTTTATTATGCGGCAATGATGACGAGGGATGGCATGGCCGATGGTTTTGTCTCCGGAGCCAGCCACACCACGCCCGATGTAGCCAGAGCAGCTATTTGGTGTTTGGGGGTGGATGAGCATATCAGTATTGTCACCAGCGCCTTTATTATGGTCGTGCCAAATTGTCCCTTGGGCGAAGAAGGGACATTTCTCTTTGCTGATTGCGGCATCATTCCCGACCCTAATCCGCGGCAACTTGCCTGTATTGCTTTGGCATCAGCAGAATTAGCCCGTAAGGTTTTAGATTTGAATCCTCGCGTTGCCCTGTTAAGTTATTCTACCAAGGGCTCAGCCAAAGGTAAATCTGTTGAGAAAATAGGCGAGGCAAAAGAATTACTAAAAGAGATAGCGCCGAATCTCTTGGTGGATGGCGAAATGCAGGTAGATGCAGCGATTGTTCCGGAAGTAGCGAAAATAAAATCTCCTGACAGTCCCGTCGGCGGCAGGGCAAATGTATTGATATTCCCTAATCTAGAGGCAGGCAATATTAGTTATAAACTTGTCCAGCGCTTAGCCAATGCCCGCGCCTTAGGGCCTTTACTTTTAGGCCTGAATAAACCTTGCAGTGATTTGTCCCGCGGCTGTTCAGTTGAGGATATTGTAGACTGCGTGGCAATTACGGCGATTAGAGCCCAATGAAAATTCTGGTTATAAATAGCGGAAGTTCATCCATTAAATACAAACTTTTTGATATGCCCAGCGAAAAGCTCATTTCTAAAGGGCTAATCGAGCATATCGGCGAAAAAGGTTCTTTAATCCACGACCACTATAGCGGCCTAAAGATAATCTTAAAAAAAATTAATTCGGTTTATGCCATTGGCCATCGGGTAGTGCATGGTCAAGAGTTATTTAAAAGGCCGGTATTAATTGATCATTTGGTAATCCGAAAAATAAGACAATGTTCGTCTATAGCTCCCTTGCATAATCCGGCAAATTTATCCGGAATAGCGGCTTGCCAGAAATTATTACCCACGCTAAAGCAGGTGGCAGTATTTGATACTGCCTTTCATCAGACCTTGCCCGAGTACGCTTATGTCTATGGGCTGCCTTATGAATATTATCAAAGATTGGGAATAAGAAAATATGGTTTTCATGGCACCAGCCACGAATATGTGGCGCAGGAAGCAGCCAGGATACTTAGAAAACCATTGCCTAGATTAAAAATCATTACTTGCCACTTGGGCAACGGATGTAGTATTACCGCAGTAAATAAAGGAAAATCTGTGGATACGAGTATGGGTTTTACGCCCTTAGAGGGCCTGATTATGGGCACACGTTGCGGCGATATTGACCCCGCCCTAGTTACTTACCTGATGAAAAAGAAAAGGTTTAATCTTAGTGAAATTGATGCTATATTAAATAAGGAAAGCGGCTTAAAAGGAATATCCGGTATAAGTAATGATATGCGGGTATTGGTAAATAAAGCAAGAAGTGGGAATAAGCGGGCAAAATTAGCGATAGATATTTTTATTTACCGGATAAAAAAATATATCGGCGCTTATACGGCAATTATGGGTGGTTGCGATGCCTTAGTTTTTACCGCTGGGATTGGCGAGAATCAGGCGAGAATTAGAGAGAAAATTTGCCAGGGAATATTTGCGGCCTTCAAGAAAAAACCTAAAGTTTTGGTTATTCCTACCGATGAGGAACTGATGATTGCCCGCCAGAGTTATCAATTAATAAGGAGTCAATAGATGAAAAAAGCAGTGATGATTATTGCCGAGGATGGTTTTCGCGATGAGGAACTTTTAGAACCTCAAGAGATTTTTAAAAGAAACGGCATAGAAGTAAAAGTTGCTTCCACCAGTCTTTCTTCTGCAAAGGGGATGTTGGGCGCAAAAGTTGAACCCGATATTTTAGTCAGCGATATAAAAATAAAAGATTTTGATGCCATAGTATTTGTTGGCGGCTCAGGCGCAAATCAATATTGGGATGACCCAATAGCCCATAAGTTGGCACAGGACGCGACTAATACTAATCGGCTCGTGGCAGCAATTTGTATCGCCCCTGTCACTTTGGCTAAAGCAGGTGTTTTAAAAGGTAAGCGCGCTACGGTCTGGTCCTCTGAGGCGGGCCAACTTAAAACTGCAGGCGCGAATTATACCGCTGGAGCCGTAGAAAAAGACGGGAATATTATTACTGCCTCGGGTCCAACTGTGGCCATAGCATTCGCAGAAGAAATAGTAAAGGCATTAAGTAAATAGGAGACTAAATATGTTAAGAACGCTTTTAAAATCCAAAATCCACCGCGCGCATATCACCGAGGCAAATCTTTATTATGAAGGTAGCGTTACCATTGATGAGGAATTAATGCAGGCAGCTAATATTATTGAAGGCGAAAAGGTAGAGGTATTTAATCTAAATAACGGACATCGCTTAGAGACCTACGCCATTAAAGGTAAGGCAGGCTCCGGAGTAGTTTGCCTGAATGGCCCGGCTAGTCGCGGCGCCTGCGTGGGCGATGAGGTAGTGATTGTTTCTTATGCGCTGGCAGAAGAACAAGAGATAAAAAATATCAAACCCAGGATTATAAAAGTTGATGTCCGAAACCAGATTAAAGATTAGATTATTTGGCGAGCCGGTATTAAGAAAGAAGTCAATCCCTGTCAAGCAAATAACTTCTTTCCAGCGCGATATTTTAAGTAAAATGGCGCAATTAATGTATGAGGTGCAGGGTATTGGCCTGGCTGCGCCCCAAGTAGGTATTAATGAAGCGATGATTGCCGTAGATATCGGCAGCGGCCTTTATAAATTGATAAATCCTAAAATTATAAGAAAAGAAGGTTCGCAAATAATGGAAGAGGGTTGTCTGAGTGTTCCGGGCGTATATATAAAGGTTAAACGCGCAAAAAAAGTGAAAATTGCGGCAGAGGATGAATGGGGTAAGCCTGTGACTATAGAAGCAGAAGGTTTGCTGGCTTGTGTTTTGCAGCATGAGATAGACCATTTAAAAGGCAGGCTCATTGTGGATTACGCTTCCTTCTTTGAACAACTGAAGATGAGAAAAAAATTAGCCGAACTGAAAAAGAAGATGGAAACCGATGAAGAATTGTCCGAATCAAAAACAAAATCTTGTAAACTGCAATTGTAGTTATCATCCCTGTTCCCGAAAAGGTATTTGTTGCGAGTGTGTCTTGTACCATAAAAGCCACGGCCAAATTCCTGCTTGTTTTTTTTCGGATGATATAGAAAAGACTTACGACCGCTCCATCAGTAATTTTGTAAGAATAAAAAAATGAACAGGCTTCCTTTATGGTTTAGGCAGGAGATTCCCGATAAAATAACTTTAGAGAGGGCGCGGTTATTGGCTGAAGCTAATGTGCGCACAGTCTGTCAGGAAGCAAGATGCCCTAATCTAAGTTTTTGTTTCAAACATCAAAAGTTTACCTTTATTATTTTAGGAGATACCTGCACGCGTAACTGCCGTTTTTGTGCCGTCGGAAAAACCGAGAATAAAAATTTAAAGTTGGATGAAGATGAACCTTTGCGTATAGCAAAAGTGGTAAAAGACCTCGGGCTTAATTATGTAGTAATTACTTCGGTTACGCGTGATGATTTAGCCGATGGTGGCGCAAAAATTTTTAGCCAGACTATAGAGTTAATTCGTCGGATAAATAGCGATATCAAGATAGAGGTATTGATACCTGATTTTAAAGGTAGTGTCTCCAGCCTTAAAGTTGTCCTGGATGCCCAGCCGCATTTAGTCGGCCATAACATTGAGACAATAGAGCGGCTATATAAAGATCTCAGGCCAAAAGCCAACTATCGGATTTCTTTGGACATCTTGAAAAAAATAAAAGAAATTGAGCCTTTATTGACCACTAAGTCTTCCATAATGTTAGGTTTGGGCGAAACCGAAGAGGAAGTGATTAAGACAATGCAGGATTTGTTATATTCAGGCTGCGATATTTTAACCTTAGGACAATATCTCGCCCCTTCACCAATCCATTATCCGGTTAAGGATTTTATCGGCATTGAGCAATTCCAAAGATACCGAGATCTCGGATTAGGTTTAGGTTTTAAGTCAGTGTTATCCGGACCGTTAGTGAGAAGTTCTTATCCTGACGTACCATACCAATCACACCCACACCGCGTAGGTGTGGAAGGGTTAAAGGGTAAATAATATGCATGATTTGATTATTATCGGCGCAGGGCCGGCAGGTTTGACCGCAGCGCTTTATGCCGGAAGATACCGCCTGAATTCTTTAATCCTGGAAAAAATGGCGCCCGGCGGCCAGATTATTCTTTCTTCCAATATTGAGAATTTTCCCGGATTTCCGGGCGGCATATCTACGCAGGAATTAGTTGAAAGGTTCAAGAAACAGGTAGGGGAATTGGGTATAAATATTGAAACAGAAGAAGTTTTAACCATATCTTCCAGTAGCGCTACTTTTAATATTAAAACACAAGGTAACTCTTACCAGACAAAAAGTATTATTATTGCTACTGGCGCCAGCGCGAAGCGATTAGGCGTAAAAGGAGAAGATGAATTTATTGGCCGGGGAGTGTCTTATTGCGCTACCTGCGACGGCCCTTTGTTCAGGAATAAAGATGTGGCGGTAATCGGTGGCGGAGATAGAGCAGTTGAGGAGGCGATTTTTTTAAGTAGCTACGCCAAGACTGTTTATCTGGCGCATCGCCGGGGAGAGTTACGGGCATCCCAGATTTTGATAGAGAAGGCAAAGAGTATTCCTAAAATCAACTTTATCTTAGAGAGTATCGTGGAAGAAATTCAGGGGGAAAATAAAGTAGAACAGGTTTTGCTAAAAAATCTAAAAACAAATTCTCAAAGCAAGATTTCCTGCCAGGGCGTGTTTGTTTTTGTAGGGATAAACCCTAATACAGCTTTTTTAAAAAATCTCATGGAGATGGATGAGACAGGATTTATAATTACTGACCAGGAGATGAAAACTTCTGAAGGCGGCATTTTTGCCTGCGGAGACTGCCGCAAAAAAAGTTTATACCAGGTAATTACTGCCTGTGGCGACGGTGCTGTGGCAGCGCATTCCACACATAAGTACCTCATAAACCAAAATATGTAATATGGCTAAAAAATTCCCTACCTCTAATAAAAAATTAATCAATTGGGTCAATAAGATGGCCCGGATGTGCCAGCCGGATGAAATAGTCTGGATAGATGGCTCCGAGGCGCAAAAGGCGAGATTAGAGAAAGAATCTATGGCAAGCGCCGAGATTGTCCAACTGAATCCAGAAAAACTGCCAGGTTGTTTCCTGCATCGCACGGCTCCAGATGATGTTGCCCGCACCGAACACCTTACCTTTATCTGCACCAAAAGAAAGCGCGATGCTGGGCCTACCAATAATTGGATGTCTCCGCGTATTGCCTATAAGAAGGCAAGGGCATTTTTTAAGGAGGCCATGCGCGGTAGGACGATGTATGTTATCCCTTTTTCTATGGGTCCGCTAGGCTCTCCCTTTAGTAAAATCGGCGTAGAATTAACCGATTCGCGCTATGTGGTTTTAAATATGCTGATTATGACCCGCGCCGGCGAGACAGTGTTAAGGCAATTAGAGAAAGAAGACAAATTTACGCAGTGTTTACATTCCAAGGCAGGGCTGGATATCAATAAAAGACTAATCTTGCAATTTCCTGAGGATAATATTATCTGGAGCGTAGGTTCAGGTTATGGGGGTAATGTGCTTTTAGGCAAGAAGTGCCTGTCTTTGCGCATTGCCAGTTTTCTCGCCAGGCGAGAACGCTGGCTGGCAGAGCATATGTTGATTATGGGCATAGAAGAACCCAACGGCCACATTGAATATATTGCCGCTGCTTTTCCCAGCGCTTGCGGCAAGACAAATTTGGCAATGTTAGTTCCTCCCGAGGGGCTAAAAGTAAAAGGTTATAGAATTTGGACCGTAGGCGATGATATTGCCTGGATGCGCATTGATTCTGACGGTTCGCTTTGGGCGATTAATCCTGAGACAGGATTTTTTGGCGTGGCGCCGGGGACAAATTCTAAGACCAATCCTACTATGGTTGAGACGATTAAGAAGAATACTATTTACACTAATGTCCTGCTTAAAGCGGATAATACTGTTTGGTGGGAAGGCGCGGATGGGGAAGTACCGAATAGCGGCATTGATTGGCAGAGAAGGTCTTGGAAGCCGGGCGCAGTGGATAGTAACGGAAAACCAATTTTGGGCGCGCATGCGAATAGCCGCTTTACTACCCCGATTTTAAATTGTCCTTCTGTCTCTTTTCGCTTAGACCAACATCATGGCGTGCCCATTTCTGCCATTATTTTTGGCGGCCGCAGGGCCCATCTTGCTCCTTTGGTTTATGAATCTTTTAATTGGCAACACGGCGTATTTGTAGGCGCGACTATGGCCTCGGAGTTGACCGCAGCGCAGGTAGGCAAATTAGGACAGGTGCGCCGCGACCCGATGGCCATGTTTCCTTTTTGCGGCTACAATATGGCGGAATATTTTAGGCACTGGTTAGAGATGGGCAGACGGATGGCCAGGCCGCCTAAGATTTTTCACGTAAATTGGTTTAGGGCCGATGAACAAGGTAAATTCTTGTGGCCGGGATTCGGAGAAAACTCGAGGGTCTTAGAATGGATATTAGACCGTTGCAATAATAAAGTAGAGGCAGTAGAAACTGCGATAGGCTATGTGCCTAGGGCCTCGGATATAGATATGACAGGGTTAGAACTTCCGGCTGGTACGTTAGAAAAGCTCTTAGCCATAGATACAAAGGCATGGCTGGAAGAATTAAAAGGGATAAAGAAATTTTTTCAGCAGTTCAGGAAAAATTTGCCGCAAGATTTATGGCAGGAATACGAAGATTTAACCTCGCGTTTAAAATCTAATGGATGAAGGCGTTTTATTAAATACGGATTTCAGGGATTTAAAGTTATATAAACGCGGCAAGGTAAGGGATGTTTATGATTTAGGCGATAAGTTACTGATTATTTCTACTGACCGCATTTCTTGTTTTGATGTGGTTTTACCCTGCGGCATACCCTATAAAGGCAAAGTCTTAACCGGCCTTTCTGGTTTCTGGTTTGAATTTATCCAAGATATTATTCCTCATCATCTTATCACTACTGATATAAATCAATACCCCGGCCAAGTTAAAAAATATAAAGACCAATTACTGGGCCGTTCGATGTTGGTTTTAAAGACCAAGCCGCTTCCTGTAGAATGCGTGGTCAGAGGTTATCTTTCCGGTTCAGGATGGAAGGAATACCAGCAAAAACAATCGGTTTGCGGCATAAAATTACCCGCAGGCCTTAAAGAATCAGATAGGCTCCCCGAGGCAATATTTACTCCTTCCACCAAGCAAGATACAGGCCACGATATTAATATTGACCAGAAATATGTGGAAGGCCTGCTCGGGAAAGATACGGCTGGTGAAATAAAAAAGATAAGCATCGCGATTTATCAAAAGGCAAGCGATTATGCCAAATCGCGCGGGATTATTATTGCCGATACAAAATTTGAATTTGGAATACACAATAATAAGATTGTTTTAATTGATGAAGCGCTTACCCCGGATTCTTCCCGCTTCTGGCCAAAGGACCAATACGTTGCGGGTAGGCCGCAATCTAGTTTTGATAAACAATTTGTGCGGGATTATTTAGAGAGTTTAAATTGGGACAAGAATCCGCCGGCGCCAAAGTTACCCGAGGAGATTATTAAAAAGACAACCCAGAAATACCTGGAGGCGTATAAAAGGTTAACGGGAAAGGAACTCCAAGATACTTAAGTGAAAATATTCAAAAGATTCCTATCCATACTGTTAAGAGTTAGCATAAGCATTATCTTGCTGATTTTTTTGTTTAAGCAGGTAGATAAGAAGAGCCTGTTGGGGATTATAAGAAATGCGAATTTAGGCCTTCTGCTTGCCGCTTTTATTATTTTCTTCTTTATTTATATTCTCTGCCTTTTGCGTTGGGAGATGTTATTGAAGGCAGTGAAGATTCATCTTAGCCTAAAAAGGATAATTATCTCCTTTGCCGCAGGCATATTCTTTAGTTTATTCCTGCCTTCAACTATCGGAGGAGACCTGGTGCGCAGTATTGATTTAGCGACGCACACAAAAAGGCCGCGCGAGGTTGTAGCTACGGTATTATTGGATAGATTAAGCGGGTATATTGGCTTAGTGGTTTTAGCGTTATTGGGTTTATTGTTTGGTTGGAGATTAATCCAGGATAAAAGCGTCATTTTTGCCGTAGCGATAATAACCGCGATATTAATTGTTATTTTATTGGTATTATTTAATAAATTTTTATATTCTAAAGTAAACCAGCTTTTACATTCACCCACTGCGGGGAAATTAAGGGGCGCCATAAAAAATCTGCATCAGGAGATACATTATTTTAGGCACCATAAAAAAGTGATAGTGAATAACTTGATTTTTTCTATATTGATACAGGCGATTGCGCCCCTGACCTTTTTTCTCATTGCCCGCTCAATTGGCGTAAAGATAAATATCATCTATTTTTTTATATTTTTACCTATAATCAGCGCCATCACCTTATTGCCTATTTCTATCGGTGGTTTGGGCCTAAGAGACGCAGCCACTATCTTCTTTTTTGCCAAGGCCGGTATAGGCAAAGATATGGCCTTTGCGATGTCGCTTTTAAATTTCTTTTTTATTTTAATCTGCGGAGCGCTAGGAGGCCTTATCTATGTCCTGACAGCACATCATCAACGGATACACCATCCATCACCCCATCTGCATACGCGCCAATAAACATACCGCAAAAACCGGCCAAATATGGCTAAAATAAAAGAAGACTTCATAAAATTCTTAGGCACAGCAGGCGCGCGTTTTGTGATGATAAAACAACTACGCGCCTCTGGAGGCCTGTGGATTTCTTATAAAGGGACGAATGTATTAGTTGATCCTGGGCCGGGAAGTATCGTGCGTTGCGCCGCCAGTAAGCCCAAATTAGACTCCTCTAAATTAGACGCTATAATTCTTACCCATCGCCATTTGGACCATACCGGAGATATTAATGTCATGATTGAGGCGATGACCGAGGGAGGGTTCAAAAAAAGAGGAGTGGTTTTTTGTCCTGCCGACGCCATAGAGGATGATTCTATAATATTAAAACACGTGATAAATTTTCCGCAAAAAATAGAAACTCTAACGGCAAATAAGAGTTATAAAATAGGTAACTTTGAATTTATGACTTCAATGAGGCATATTCATCCCGCAGAAACATACGGAATAAAATTTGATATCCATAAAACAAGCGTTTCACTACTTACTGATACAAAATATTTTAAAGAATTAGAGAATTTTTATAAAACCGATACCTTAATCATCTCTGTTGTCTTTTTTGAACCTAGGGCAGGCATAGATCACCTTTGTTTTCCTGATGTTGAACAACTGATTAGCCAGATAAGGCCCAGGAAGGCAATACTTACGCATTTTGGTATGACCATGCTTGCGGCAAAGCCGCATATCCAAGCGCAAGAGTTATCTTTAAAGTTGGGGATAGAGGTCCAGGCTGCCTATGATGGCATGACCGTAGTTTTTTCTTGACAGGCAGATAATATCGTGTTAACCTAATATAACTAAATAAGATGCGAAAAAAAGAGAAAAGGCAATTTATCCGCCTGCGGGCTCATCACTCCGTGAAATATAAACCCTTATCTGGAGGCGGCCAGCTAGGTGTGCCTATACTGGCCACAATCAGAGATATTAGCGGCGGCGGCCTCTGTTTAAGGACAGAAGAATACTTACCTCGGGCCACCTTAATTGAATTGAAGATAAACTTTCCCCATATTGCTACCTCTATATCTGCTTTAGCTAAGGTTGCCTGGATAAAGCAGAGAGGCAAAAGCAGGCGTTATGAGTTGGGATTGCAGTTTGTGGAGATAGAAGAGTCGCTACGCAAGATTATCGACGGACAGATTAAAGGTGTGTATGAGAGGCTGAAAAGGAATAAGATTTATTTAAAGAGTTTATTGAGGAGAAGGGAGGCGAAGAAAGATGGGAAAGATCTCTAAGATATTGGTTGTATTAGCGGGGGTTTCTTTAATAGTTGCTGTGGCCATTAAAGTAACGACATTAGGAAATATAATACCCGGCCCAATACCTATAAACTGGGCTAAACTTGCCGATACGCTTCTTTTATTTGCCATAGCAATTTCTCTTTTAGGCAAGAAATAATTAGAATTAGACAGAGATATTATCTATTGTTTCTAAGAAAGATGATCTCAAGAAGGCCGTGGCCTGTCATTTATTTTACTATTCTATTTTTTTCCCTTTCCTCTTTTTTAGGGCCCAAATTATCTTCTGCGCAACAGGCCTCTCTTCCAAATAAAGAAGAAGCAATGAGGCATTCTATGGAAGAAGCCCAGATGAAACTTATTAAAAGTAGTTTTAAAGAGAAAAAAGGAAAAAAAGAAACAAAGAGGCCTATTTTTTTAAAAACCCTGCCCTCTCGTGCGCATCCCTATTTAACTGAAAGCGTATCTTATAATGATAATGTTGATTCCACAAAAAAGAATAAGAAATCGGCATTAGTTAATACTTTTACCCCCGGATTAAAGATGAATTTTCGAGATAGAACAAAAAGCCTGGGGTTAGATTTGCATATAAATAATTCACTCTATAATAATCGTCGAAGGTCTAATAGGCAAAGCGCAACGTCAGAAGCCGTCGCTACTTTTAATATTAGACGCTATACGATGAGTATTTCCGATAGTTATTTTAGTAACTATCTCGCTTGGGAAGAATTTGGCGTAGATGACAATGATTTTAACAAATACTGGACAAATACCCTTAACGTCCTTATGGGCCGTCATTTTAACCGTATTGGTTTTGACGCAGGGTATAAACGCGCAAATTCCAAATATGAACCCAATTTCAAGGAAAGCGACTCTACTCAAGAAACCATTAACTTTAACCAATATTTAAAAGTGGCTACAAAAACGCAAGCCTTATTCGCATATAGCTATAACCGTACAAAATCCCCCCATGCATCCGACCCCAATGATTCTCATAGCAATAATTTTGATTTGAGTTTAGCTGGTGTTTTATCGCCCAAAGTTACCGCCCTGGTAGAGATGGCCTATCTATTAACAGATAATAAGACAAGCGCTGATTCCCGGGTGACAACTTTGAGCGCAAAATTAGGCCATCAGGTTTCTCGGCGCTCAAACCTGGCCTTAACTTTAAGCCGTTCTATCACTGATTCAGCCACTAAAGCAAACTATTGTCTTGGGAATACTTTTAACTTAACCGGTAATCATCGCTTGGCATTTAATCCTAAGTTCAACCTTTCTTTTAATAGTGGAGCAGCCTATAGCCGTTATCCTAAAAAAGCCGATTTTACCCAAAAAAGTGAGACCTATACCTTGGGATTGGGTTTAAGTTATGCCTTCAGGCAGTGGTTAGATTTCAGCCTGGATTGGGCGCATACAGAAAATAGATCCAATGTAAGTATTGATTACTACACGAATATATTTACCTTTAAAACCCAAGCGAAGTTTTAATTAAAAACTCTTGTGTATAGAAAAATTTTATTAATTATTAGCAGTGGATTAATCTTGAACTTAAGCCTGCTTTTATGCTTTGCCCAAAAGGAGGCTAAAAATAGCGAGAAAGAATATATTATTTCACCCAATGATATATTAGAGATAACTGTTTATGGCGAATCGGATTTATCTACCTCGGCAAGGGTTTCTCAAGATGGCACGGTTACCTATCCGCTTTTGGGTAACATAAAAGCAGCGGATTTGACCGTGCGTGAATTAGAGGCAATCATCACATATTTATTGGGCCAGGATTATTTAGTAATGCCGCAGGTCAGTATATTTGTTAAAGAATATGCCAAGATTTCTATATTGGGGCAGGTAAGAGGCCCGGGTTCATACCAGATGAAGGAGAATCTTACTTTGAGTCAGGCGATTGCCCTTACCGGCGGTTTTACCGATACAGCGAATACGAGTAAAGTTAAAATAATCCGTACCACTGGCGCTCGTGACGAAAAGGAAACTCTCGAGGTAAATGTTGATCAGATCTTAGAAAAGTCAGCGCCCGATGTGGAAATAAAAGCCAATGATACTATTATGGTTGAAGAATATGGCCGGTTTTCCGTCATGGGCCAGGTAACCCGGCCAGGGGTATATGTTTTACGGAGAGGCCTTAAGGTTGTGGAGGCCATTAATTTGGCCGGTGGTTTTACCCCTACCGCAGCGCAGGATGGCACAAGAGTAATTCGTACTGAGGGCAGCGACAAGAAAATTGTACGCATACGCGTTCCAGTTGCCAGTATTATGAAGGGCTCAGATGCATCCGACGATATACTGCTTCAAGACGGTGATACAATAATTGTCCCCGAATCTTTCTTTTAATTTAAATGCAGAAGTGACACAAAAGATTAGAGAAGTAGAGAATGCATTCCTTTCCGTCCTTCGGGAAGATAATGATAGAAACTATTTAAATAAAAAAATACAATATTTTGAGGCTGGGGATTGGGATAAATTATATGAACTTGCTGCCAAAAGCGGCCTTTTTTGCGTCTTTTATACTAAATTATTAAGTTTAAAGTTAGAAGATGTCCCTGTAGAGTTCCTATCTAAACTTAAAAATGCATACTTTCTTAATCTAAAAAGAAATACCCTGCTTGAGCGAGAGTTATTCAGAATACTTACTTATTTTAAAGAATTAAATATCCCGGTTATACCTCTAAAAGGGCCAATCTTAGCGAGGTATCTCTATAATGACTCAGGATTAAGGCAGGCATCTTGTGATTTGGATTTGTTGGTAAGATATGAAACAATTAGTAATGCGCGGGAAAAACTGGCGGAATTAGGTTATTGCCTTTCCGGCATTGAATACAAAAGGGATTTCTTGTGTCCCATTGGCTTATCAAGACAAGTAGAGCAAATTATGCTTAATAAGAGCATAGATGAAACATTGAGTATAAGTTTGGATTTACATTGGTGTATTCGCGGATTTTTTCTTGATACGAGCATCCAGAAACTCTGGCAGGAAGCAGGATATTTTAACTTAGATAGCCAGAAAATTCTGATGCTTTCCAACGAAGACGCCCTTCTTTATTTAAGTGTAATTTCTATATCTACGTTAGAGTTTGTGCAATTAAAATATATTTACGACATACATAGACTGGCAACTGTTTTTGGGAAAGAGTTAAACTGGGAGAGATTGCTTTATAAAGCAAGGCATTCAAATTTAGAAAATTGCCTTTACTTTCCCTTAAAATTATCTAAAATTCTATTTTCAACGGATATATCAGATGCCTTCTTAGATGAGATAAGGCCTGGCTGGATAATCAGAAAATTGATTAGCCTATGGATTAACCAAAAAAATATATTGGAGTTTAGGCAAAAAGTTCAATTTAGTAATCTAGCGCGTTATTTGCTGGGTAGATATCTTTATTCTAATAGCCCGAATGATTTCTTAAAAAAGTCTTTTGGGAGAATGTTGAAAGGAGGCCAAGATGCAAAACTTAGTTGTATTAAAGAAGAACCCCAATATAGTTAGCCGCACCATTGAGGACGAGACTATCCTGATGCCAATTTATAAGACATCCGATGAGATAAATTGTATCTATGCCCTGAATGAGGTAGCGGCAAGGATATGGAAGTTAATAGATGGTAAAAAGAATTTAGGTAAGATTAAAAAGACGCTCTCGGAGGAATTTGACGCTACGGAAAAAGAACTTAATAAAAAGTTGGATAAATTCCTGAAAGACTTAAAAGAGATAAAGGCGATTAAGGGATAATTTTGAGATGGTTAAGGATAGCAGGGAGTTTTCGTTATATTCTACCCGGGGCTCAAGTATGTTTCCTTTTATCCGCGGCGATGAGTATGTATTTGTTAAGAAAGTGCCGCTAGAGACAATACGACCGGGCGATACAATAGTTTTTGAACCCAATGCTAAAACTAAAGTTTGTCACCGCGTGGTAGAAATTCAAAGAAGAGATAGTATTTTATGGTTTTATACGGCGGGATATAAAAATAGGTCCCCTGACACCTGCCCCATAAGGCAAGAAAAGGTAATGGGTAAAGTGTTTGCCATAAAACGCAAATCCAATATTATCAGGTTATCTACCGAAGGGCTGCAGTCTTTACTGTTTAAATTTGATTGCTTTTTAACCGAGAGCATTTTCTATATTAAAAAAATTTTAGCCAAGATACCTTTGCTTAAAAAAATATACAAATATACAGGCCAAAAGCTAAATTTTTTCTTAAGATAGAAAATTTGTGAGTAAAATAAGTTTCCTTTCCATTCTTTTTATAGATTTAGTTCTACCTGCCTTCAGAAGATATGGTTTTTGCCTTTTTAAGAAATCCTGCCTAAATTTCTTAAACTTAATCCTGATATCTCGGATAATCTCCTTTTCTTGCGCTGAATATTTAGCTAATCTTAACAACTTAAGATAGGTTGCGGGATTATTTAAACCCAATCTTAAGGCATCTTTATACTCTGCGATTGCCTTGAGAAATTGCCTTCTGTTTTCATAAATTTGGCCTAAGAGATAATGGCTGTGCGGTGGCATTGGCTCTTTAGTTTGATAACTTAATAAGGATTTTTCTGCGGATTTATATTTTTTTAGTTTAAATTGTGCGCTACCTAAACCAAAAAGGGCTTTGGGATAATTACTAAGCACCTCAAGCGCTTTCTTGAAATATCTTTCTGCCAGTTTGCATCTTCTTTTTCTTAAATTTAGCTCTGCCCAGCCACAGAGCGCATCCTTATTTTGTGGGTCACAATAAAGTATTTTTCTAAATTCGTCCTCTGCCTTTTTATAAAATCCTTTAGTAAGATATAAAGGTCCATAGTTATTGTCAGCTACGGCATAAGTAGGGTCGGATTTTATGGCTCTCTGGTAGTAATATCTTGCCCTTTTTTTGTTATTTTTTTGCCAATATTCATTAAAGAGATTAAATGCCGCAGCCGAAGGCGGTATTTTAAAAGTTTTACCTTCCAACCCCGAGGCAATTTCATCACCCAGATATTTGAATTTAAGTGGGGTGTAACCGCCATTTACCGAATAGGCAATAGTTACTAAAACAGGATGTTTTATCTTTGCTTTTAAAACCCTGATAAGTTCTTTTGGTTCAATCCAAGTCTTACGCTTACTAATTTCGTCAGCATTATTTGATTTTCTTATTGAGTTTATCACCAGAAAATCTGTATCTATGTCTAAAAGGACTTTTTTATTTATCTTAGGCAATGTTTTAAGGCAACAGACAATAAAATTTTGGCCGTAAAGTCGAGTCTTGAGTACGCCATCTGTAATTTTAAGGGCAGTTTGAGGTTTAGGGTCTTGTTTGGCTAAACCCTTTATCATTGACTTTAGATTCTTTAAGCAGTGGCCGAATTCTTTTTTATCTCCGGGAATTATCCAATAAAAATCCTTTATTATTCCGTCCCGCATTGCTGGATAAATATAATTTCCAATATGAGTAAGCCTCTTGATATCAAATTTTTTTTGCTTAAAGAATATGGCTCTTTCCAGTTGCATTTTTAGCTCAGCTAAGCTTTTTGCCTCCTCAAGGATTAAACGAATATCTTTTATCTTCTGAAAACCAAAATCCATATGGGCATCGATGTGAACTAAGGGTAGATTCTTAAATCCGCGTGTCTTCCAGACATAATAGGCCTGGTGGTGGTTTTCGACGAGGATAATTTTTTTTGGCCTGATTTTTCTCATAATCTTCATTTGCATTTTAGCACAGTCTTTAGTATTTGTCTCCCTAAAAATCTACAGATTTCGCTTGACAGGCCAGATTTTATAATATATAGTTCTATTTCAGAAAGTCCCTAAAAATAAGGATTTAGAGAAATGGATTACATTAGTCTAAGTTCGGCATTAAGAACTCATAAGATGCACATCTTTACTTCGGAAGATGTCAAAACCCTTTTTCCTCAGGGAAAAGAGAAGACCATAAAAAATAATTTTATCAGATGGCTCTCTAAAGGGTATTTTATCAGGCTAAAAAAAGATTTATATGAATTTATTGAGAAAGGTTCAGGATTGACAATTCCTGATCTTTATATTGCCAACCGATTATATGGACCGTCCTACGTTTCTTTAGAGACAGCGCTTTCTATTTATAGCATTATTCCGGATATTGCCGCAGGAGTTACTTCCGTAACTACCCGCCCTACGCGAACTTTTAAGAATAAATACGGTTCATTTTATTATCGGAGCTGCCAAAAAAAGGCCTTTACCGGATACAGGTTGATGTTATACGAAGGTTTTAAGGTATATATTGCCGATAAGGAAAAGGCGCTGGTGGATTTTCTATATTATCGCTTACGCTTGGGCCGCTCTTTAGATTTTGCTGAAGAACGGCTTAATAAAAAGATTTTGAAAAATATAGATTTGAAGAAAGCTTTCCGCTACGCAGAACTCTTCAATAGCGGGACAGCTAAGATGCTGGAAAGCTGTAAGGAGTATATCCGATGTTAAGTTTAGAATATTTATTAGAAGAGGCAAAGAATAACGGATTGCCAATTTTAAAAAGAAGGGCTATTTTAAGAGAATATTTACAAACGATAATCTTAAATGGTATTTATAGACATAATCTGGGGAAATTAATGTTTTTTACGGGTGGCACCGCGCTGAGATTCTTTTATAACTTGCCGCGTTTCTCCGAGGATTTAGGTTTTGATACCCGGGGCTTAAGTTATGAAGAATTCAGGGATATATTAGGAGCCGTAGAAAAAGGATTGCGCAAAGAAGGCATATCTTTAGGGATTACGTCTGAGAAGAGAGATAATCTTTTTGTTGCTGAATTGTATTTTAAAGATTTAATGACATTATATCAGCTTATTGATAAAAGAGGATTAGATTTGATGATTAAAATTGAGGCTTATAAACCTTTTTGGCGCCTGGAGAGCGAGCCGGGCGTTTTGAGTTTATACGGCTACAATTTATCCTGCCTTTTATTGGGTAAGGGAAATATGTTTTCGGAAAAACTTTGCGCCCTTTTTAACCGAAAGAGGGGAAGGGACGTTTATGATACGTTATTTATGCTTAAAATGCGCTTTCCTTTTAATAGAGATGTGCTTATAGCCAATAAAATAGAAGGTTCGCCCAAGGAGCTTATTCTTGAATATTTAAAGAAAATATCAGAAAAAGAATTGAAATTTTTGGCCAATCAGGTTAAACCATTTTTATTTAAAGAAGACGATATAGAATTAGTGTTGAAGGCGCCGCTTTATGCGGAGAGATTCCTAAGAGAATATGAATAACGGGATAATTTGCTAAGAAGATAATCAAAACAGAAAGGAAGGTGAATGTATGTCTAAGAAGAAAAAGTTTAAGCCAGTGATTACGCGGGTAAAACTCAACCCTGAGCAGGCAGTATTGCAGTGCAGTTGTTACAACCAGCAGAATTATGCGCCTGTTAATAATGCCTCGGGTAATTGGACGTGCATAGCTCCGGGGACTAGAGGGTCAACGATAGACCTGAGTTTGGGTAACGAGCCTGACGTCAGTGGCTCATAAGCCCTTTTGATTTTGTAATTTGGCAGAGCAAGATCCTCTAGGACGATGCCGGAAATTCACGGATTGCCGGCCCAAAGGAGATGAACGATGTGCGTTTAGGAGAATGTAACGATGAAAGAAATCGGTTCAGGTCATTTTTATGGTAGATTACGTAATAAAAAAAGACACCATCCCTTAAATGGTCAGATAGAACTTACCTACCGTTGCAATTTTAACTGTATCCATTGCTACTGCAAAGCCTTAGAAGATAACGCTGGGGAATTAAATACCTTGGAGTGGAAGAAAACCTTAGATGAAATTCAAAGTCAAGGATGTGTTTATTTAACCCTTACAGGAGGAGACCCTTTAATCAGGGAGGATTTTTTAGAACTCTATGCTTACGCCAAGAAAAGATGTTTCATTATTACTATATTTACTAATGGTCAGTCATTAAACAGAAGGATACTTAATTATTTAGCAAAATCACCCCCTTTTTCTATAGAGATTACCTTGAATGGAATTACTAAAGAAACCTACGAATCAATTACCCAAGTAAAAGATTCCTTTTCTATAGTGATGGAGAATATAAAAAAAATAAAAGAAAAAAATCTCCCCTTGGTTTTAAAATCAAACTGTCTTAAACAAAATAAAGATGAGATAGCCAGAATAAAGTCATTTGTAGATGGATTTTTAGGCAAAAAAAGAGGCAGATACCATTTTAAATATGACCCGATGATATATCCCCGGCTTAACAAAGATAAGAGACCTACTCGCTTTAGGCTTTCTTTCGAGGACTTATTGGATTTAAAAAGGCAGGATGTAGATATTTGGCAGGAGCATCGCAAGCGCCTGGATGCGGATTTTCCTGATTTGGGAAGAGACAAGGGTTTTCTTTATCATTGCAATGCCTGGATAGGGCAGTTCTTCATTAATCCCTACGGACGTCTTAAGTTCTGTAATTTTTCAGGAAAGTTTAGTATTGACCTGAAAACCACCGCATTTAAAGAGGGTTTCTATAAGATATTTCCTAACCTCTTAAATGAAAAGTTCAAAACAGATTCTAAATGTAAGGATTGTCAGTTAAGGCCAATTTGCTATCATTGCCCGGGGAGGGCGTATTTAGAGACCGGGGATGAAGAGGCGCCGGTTCCTTATTACTGTGAGTTGGCTAAAGAAACAGCAAAATTGATGGGATACAGACAATAGAAAAATGGAAATTAAATCCTATAATAATTTCTGGCAACGAATACATAAATCCGCGAAAGAAAATGGTTTTCCTTTGAGGGTAATGTGGGAATTGACCTACAGATGCAATTTTAAATGCAGGCATTGCTATGTGCCAAAAAGTTATAAAAAGAAAAGTAGGCAGGAACTTAACACCCAAGAGGTATTTTATATTTTAGACCAACTTGCGGATCTCGGCTGTTTTTATTTAGGATTTACCGGTGGTGAGCCATTTTTAAGAGAGGATATATTTGATATATTGTGGTATGCCAAGAAGAAAGGTTTTCAGATTATTATTTATACCAATGGTTCGCTCATAGATAAAGCCAAAGCCGAGGAATTGAAGCAGCTCAACCCAAATAAAGTAGATATTACTATCCCGGCTATAAGTAAAAAAGCTTTTGAGCATATTACTGGGGTTAAGAGATGTCGCGATAAGGTATTTAAAGCCATCGGACTTTTGCATAAAAATGGAATCAAGCTCGGATTTAAGAGTTGCCTGTTAAAAGTAAATGAGAATGAGATAAAAGAAATTCAGGATTTTGCAGCTTCGTTAGGCGCTTTACATCGCTTAGACAATAGGCTTTCACCGCGTTTAGATGGCGATAGAGAGCCGTATAGATATCGGGGAGGGTTGAACGAGAAATCTGTAGCAGGTAACACGTATCAGGTAACACGTAGCAGATCTTGTGAAATAGGGCAGGATTACGAAAAAACTAAGCACGAACCACGCCATGCCTGCCGGCAGGCAGGAACCACGAACCACGAACCACTTTTTAAATGCGGGGTAGGAGTAAGTCAGGCAGCCATAAATCCCTTTGGTGAATTGAAGATGTGTTTGATGATAGATTATCCTAAGTATAAGATATTGAATAAGCAGGTATCAGGTATCAGGTATCAGGTATCAGGTAACACGTCACACGTATCGGGTAGCACGTATCAGGTAGCAGGTAACACGTCGCACGTCACACGTCGCACGTCAGGAAGATGGCCTGAAATGTGCGTGGGAGAGACTTAAGGAATTAGTTGCAGCTATAAAGCCGGATAAAAATTATCAGTGTGGTAAATGTATTCTATACAGTTATTGCAAATGGTGCCCGGGGAAGACCTGGCTTTACAATAAAACCTTTACCTCTTGTGAGCCCGAAAGTAAAAATTGGGCAATGCAAAGAAAGTTGGGTTATGAAGACAGAGGTTAAACTTAAAATTTCCGGTATAGTTATTTTGATGCAAAGTCATTTTGACCTTGAGCAACTTAGCAAAGAAAATCAAAGAAGCCAGCACACTGAAAGGTTTAATAATTTTCTATGCGAAGGTAAGGATAAGCCAGATATTTTAATTAAGATTAATATAGTGGATAGGTTGCCGCAAATCCCAGCAGCTAAAAATATCTTCATTGCCTACCATCCTGACGGGCACAGCGAGAACTGGCGGATGCAAAAAAAAGGCAATGCTTATATTTACCGCTGTCCCTTAAAAAATAAACAACAGGTTATGCTGGTAAATAAATCCTTTAATAGAGCAACCGCTTATCTATTACCCAAGAAGAATAAAGGTTGGGTTTGGAGTATTACGGATATTATCTATGATTTCTTACAAGTTCTTTTAATAAATTATTTTGCCTTAAAGAAAAAAGGAATCTTTGTGCATAGTATTGGGGTAAGGGATTTAGATGGCAGGGGCCTGCTTTTTGCCGGCAAATCAGGCGCCGGTAAGAGCACTACCGCCAGGCTCTGGCATAAATATTCAAAGGCAACTGTGTTAAATGATGACCGGATAATTGTGCGCAGATTAAATGGCAAATTTTTTATTTATGGCTCGCCCTGGCATGGAGAATTTGGCGATTATCTTCACTCCCGCATTGAATCCGCACCCTTGGAAAAATTATTTTTTATTTATCATTCTCCGCATAATACCCTAAGGAGTATTTCTGTGAAAGAGGCATTCCGCCGGCTTTATCCTGCGTTTTTCCCTCCCTTCTGGAACAGGGCGTGTTTAGAAAATACTGTTTCTTTTTGTCAGGCTTTGGTAAATAACGTCGCCTCTTTTAAGTTGGGGTTTGTAAATGATAAAAAAGTTATTAAGTTTATAAGAAAAATAAGATGAGGATATTTGCAGCAAATCAATTTATCTCGGATTTGAATGAATCTTCGTCTGAGAAAGGTTTATATGGGGCTTGGGTAGCGACAAGCGATTTTTATAAGAATCTGCTGCGCTTTGGCACTTTTGATGAGTATAATTTTTTTATTCTTCCGGAAGATAAAAAAAAGCACCTTTTGAGTAAAAGTTTAATTCCTTATGCCAATAATAAAAAAATAAAATTTAAAAAAATTACTCATCTTCCCGCATTTCTTAGGGATACAGATAATTTTATTTTTTTTACCTGTTCACCATCACTGTTTTACATAGCTAATCTGCGGAGTTTACACGCAAAAAAATATTTTCCTATCTGTGGCCTGACCCACACAATAAGTTACGCCCGCTTAATAAGTCGAGACTTTTTTTATAATATAGTTTCTGACCTTGAGGCCTTTGATTCTATTATTTGTACAAGTAAGTCTGTTCTTGAGTCTTTAAGGCAAATTCATCAACTGATAAGAAAAGATTTTTCTCGCAAGTTTTGCGTAAACTTGAAATTTAAAGCCAGATTAGACCAGCTACCCTTAGGGGTAAATAGCCAAGATTATAACCAAAACAATAAAAATGCATCTCGCAAAAGATTAGGGCTTCCTGGTAAGAAAATCATCATCATTTATTTTGGCCGTCTTTCAATTTCAGATAAAGCCGATCTTTATCCACTGCTCTTTACCTTTAGAAACCTGTTAAAAGAAAATAAAAATATTTTGCTTGTGCTTGCTGGTAAAAATTTTCCTGGTAGATATACAGAGAAGGTAAAGAAGATAGCGAGGGAAATGGAAATCTCTAAATATATGAGATTCTTTATTAATCCTTCGCACAACGAGAAATGTTTATTATATTCTGCCAGCGACATTTATGTATCTCCGGTTGATAATCCACAGGAATCATTTGGCTTGACCGTTCTTGAGGCAATGGCTGCGGGTTTGCCGCTAGTAGTCTCTAATTGGGGTGGATATAAAGACATAGCCAAGCACACTAAGACCGGTTTCTTAATTCCTACTTTTTGGGCAGATTGTAATCGTCAGACCGCAGATTATACTTATTTGTTTGATAGTTACTCTAGCATTGAGAGTTTTGCCCTGGGACAGTCCGTATGCGTAGATATTGGAAAAATGACCGAATATCTTAATTTGCTCATTAAAAATAAAGATTTGCGTTCTAAAATGGGTAGCAATGCCAGAGAATATGTGTTCAAGAATTATGACTGGTCAGTGGTTATTCCTAAATATGAAAGACTCTGGGATGAACTAATAGATGAAACCAAGGCATACAAAAAATCACCTAAAAGAGAACCTCTTTTTTATCCCAAATATTTTGAGTGTTTTAAGCATTATTCTTCTCATATATTAAATAAGCGAACCCATATCATCATAACAGAAGAAGGAATACAATTATTGAAGACAAGAGAATTTCCAGCGGGAATTCCGTCATTGGGTCTTATCGCGCCCAAAATAGTTTTATTAATACTTTTTTATTTAAAAGAAAGACAGGGCTCGAGCCTTGAGAAGATAAAGGACCATATAAATGAGTTTTTTAAAGAGATGAGTTGGGATAGAATTAATTATCATATTATGTGGATGTTAAAGTATTATCTTACGGAGCTAGCTTAAATGATGAGTCAGCAAAAGATATTTTATTTCTGCTATGACCACCAGCAGCCCACCGGCGGACAAAAACAGATGTATAGGCATATAGATATCCTGAATAGAAATGGATACGAGGCCTATGCCTTACATACTCTAAAAGGGCTTCAACTAACTTGGTTTGAGAATAATACTAAAGTTATTGACCGACAAAGGTTTAATAAGATATACAATAAAAACAGAGATTATATTGTTCTTCCGGAAGATTTAGGCAGGAAGATATCAGCCTTTCCTGGTAAAAAAGTTATTTTTAATCAGAATATTTACCATGGATTCAATACTTTCGGATTTAACAAAATCGATAAGTGGCCCTACCTTGATAATAATGTAAAGTTTGTGATGGCAGTTTCAGCTCATAATCAGAGGTATCTACAATTTATTTTTCCCCATATCCGCATAAGGCGCGTTTATAACGGCGTAGATGCAGAGAAATTCACCTATAAGCCACTGACGCAAAAGAAGAAAATGATTGCGATATTGCCAGGCAAAGCTTCTGTTGATAATACTTTTCTTTTTCAGGCGCTCTCTGCAAGGGCAAAACAACACCTTAATCTACTTCGGCGCTATAAATGGCAATTCGTGGATAGATGTTCTGAAGAAAAAATGGCCAAGATTTTTGGTCAGTCTCTGATTTTTGTATTTCTTAGTATATATGAAGGCTGTCCCTTGATGCCGTTGGAGGCAATGTTATCAGGCGCCATCGTCGTAGCATATAAAAGGGGCCCCTATGCGGAGTACCTTAATAATGCAAATTCGTTTTTGGTCGATATGGCGGATAAATTAGGAGTAATAAAAATAGTTGAAGATATAGCAGAAAAATTTGAATCTAAAAGTAAAGATTTAACCTTGGTAAGCCAAAAGGCAGATGAAACTGCCAGAAGATACTCCTTAGAACGCGAAGAAAAAAGTGTGCTTCAATTCTGGAAAGAAGTATTACATGCGTAAAATTGACCCTAATCTTATACCCGATGCCCCTGATGAGATAAGACTGTTTATGGTTATCAGAAATGAGTCGTTGCGCCTTCCTTATCTTTTTAAATATTATTCACAGTTGGGAGTGGATAGGTTCTTTTTTGTGGATAATGATTCAAGCGATGGAAGCGCGTCTTTCTTATTGTCTCAAGGAGAACATGCCCACGTGTTTTGGACAAATGATAGCTATGGTAAGGCTAAATGTGGGCTAAACTGGCTAGATGCCCTTTTACATAAATATGGGGTGGGGCATTGGTGTATTGTAGGAGATGCCGATGAACATTTCATCTATCCTCATTATGAAGAGGTTTCTCTTAAGGGTTTAAGTATTTTTTTGGACAAGAAAG
>JAUYCY010000137.1 GCA_030692055.1 Candidatus Omnitrophota bacterium
GCTTATTGCTAAAAAAAAATAACCGCGAGCCAACAGTGAAGCTCTCCCCGTGCTTCCCAGATTGGGTCATATCAGCGCCTGAACACGGGTTTGCACAATATATAGACGCAAATTTGATTGCGATTAGGGGATATTTCTATATGTTGTGTTTTTTTATAATAAAAATTTGATTTGACCCAGCCTGTTCCGCACGGGGTTTCTTCACCTGCTTCGGCGAAACCCGCCGAAGCAGAATCGCCTCCGCCAAAGGACGGATGCGCCTCAGGCGCGCTATGGAAGGCTTCATTTTTGATGCTGTAGTTGATGATCAACAATTAAGGGCTAGATGTCTGTTGCGTTTGAAATATAGGGCTGGATTTTACGTTTATCCTGCATGGGCTTACCGGTTACTTCTATGGAAATCGGTCGGCTTTTAAACTCGTTATTTTTATCTTTTACGGTTATTTCTTTTATAGTAAAAATCCCTGGCTTGGGTGCAATAAGTTCATAGACTAAACTAACGACTAATTTTGTTTTTAAGCCACTTGCGATATAATTTTGTGATTGTTTTTGCGCGACAATGATAAATCCTTCGAATTTCGGTAAAACTAGCTTTGCAGAAATAAAGTCCCCTTCAATTCTTGCGCTGTAAATAAAATTTTCGCCAATCTTAACTATTGTTTTATTTACCTTTGCTTCAACTATATTTTTATCTTGAGGAAAACTTGACAGCGAAGCCGTGAGAATAAAAATCACAACTAAGCTAAATAATTTTAATCTGACAGCCATTCTTTTTAATTTTCTTTCCTAAAAATAGGTTGATTGCTAAAGGATACAACTTATGCTCTAAATTATGGATATCCTTTTCTAGTTCTGCTAAGCCCATTCCCTTTTTTATTTCTACCACTTCTTGAAGAATAATTGGGCCATGGTCAACTTTTTCATCTACAAAGTGTATCGTCGCCCCAGTTAGCTTGCAGCCATGCCTATAAGCCCGCTCTATTGCATTTGCGCCTTTAAAGGCAGGTAGCAATGCCGGATGAATATTTATTATCCGATTTTTAAACTTTTTCACAAAATGCGGGGTTAAAATTCGCATAAAGCCCGCTAAAACTACTAAGTCTATTTTTTCTTTTATTAAAATCGCCGCAATTTTTTTATCAAATCCTAGCCGTGATTTAAAATTTTTAGGGTTAATGAATTTCTCTTTTACTTTAAATTTTTTTGCCCTTATCCTTACATACGCATTTTGCTTATCGGTAAGCAAAATCTTTAAATTCGCTTTAATGTAGCCTTTTTTTACTGCTTGCGCAATAGCTTCAAAATTTGTTCCATTGCCAGAGGCTAATACTGCTATATTCATATATTTACGCTTTGCACTATGCGCTATGCGCTTTGCTCTCTCTACTCAAAATACACTTAGTCGGGCATTTTGCTTTCGCTTCTTCTAACGGTTCTTTATGTGTAGCTTTTTTATAGTCTACATAGGAAAGGCTTTCTTTTAAGTAAAATGGTGAATCTTTTACTTTTGTGCATATTCCGCAGGAAATGCAGCCTACGGGACATACTGCTTTTACATCTTTGCCTAGGTCATGGGAACTGCAGGCAACGTAAATATCGTGCGTTATAGGTATAAGGCTAAATAGTTGCTTTGGGCAAGCCTTTACGCATTTATTACAAGCTTTACATTTATTTTTATCAACTACCGGCAGTTGTTCTTTAGACATTTTAATTGCTCCGAAAGGGCATACCTTAACGCAGGTATCAAAACCCAAGCATCCCCACCTGCATGCCTTCTGCCCTCCTAAGACTAAATTCGCCGAAACACAATCCTCTATTCCTTGGTATATAAATCTATCTTTTACCTTCGTGCCGCCGTTACAATGTAGGACCGCAATTGTTTTGACTTTTTTTTCGAAACTCGTACCCAAGAGCACAGCAATTTTTTCTTTTGCCTGCTCGGTACTTACCCGGCAAGCTTCTAAGTGTAACTTTCCGCTAAGTACCCCTTCGGCAAAACCAAAGCATCCCGCTCCACCGCAAGCGCCGCAGTTTGAGCCGGGAAGTAGGCCGTGAATTGCCTCTAGCCGTGGGTCGCTCTTGACAGAAATAGTTTTAGAAGCAATAGCTAAACCCATACCAAATAGTAAACCTAATACCCCTAAAACTAGAATAGGTACTAAAATTTCCATATTAAATTGAACACGTAACTTATGGAACAGGAAAGTGTGACATAAGTTATAAGTGCGAATTTAACCCCACACCCAGAAAACCATAGCCATCTTATATGTCGGCTGGGTGTGGGGTAAGTTCGTGCATACAATTTACGTTCATTATCATTCCGTAAATTGTGCACTCACTTAAAACTTAAAACCATTAAATCCTAAGAAACTCATACTCATAATAGAGGCGATAATAAAAGCCAGTGGAAAATCCTTTACGCATTTAGGAACATTACAGAAGTCGAGCCGTTCGCGTATCCCAGACATTAAAAGCATAGCTACGGTATAACCTATGCCTACACATATACCTTGAAAAAGAGAATAATAAAAACTACCGCTTATTGCCTCCCCATTTATAAAAAACATATCAATATTAAGCACTGCTACTCCCAGCACTGCACAGTTAACCGTAATTAACGGCAGATAAATTCCGAAAAATCTATACATAGGCGGGCTTATTTTTTTAATTACCATTTCGACAAATTGCACAAAAGTTGCAATAACCAAAATAAAAGATATAGTGCGTAGATACGTAATATTAAAAGGAATAAGCAGAAAGCGGTAGATAAGCCAAGTAATTATTGACGACATAGTCGTCACAAACATTACTGCTAGGCTCATTGCAAAGGCTGGCTTGGTTTCTTTGGAGATAGCGATAAACGAACATAAGCCCAAAAAACGGGAAAGTATAACATTATATATAAATACCGCGGAGATAAAAATTGAAAGATATTGCCCTAAATTCATTATTTTTTCCTTAGTATAATTTTTAAATAATACCTGATTACAGTGATTAGATATAGATTACGGTGATTATAAAAGATTCCAGCGATTACAATAGAGATTACAACGATTTTGAAATCACTGCAATCAACATCTAATCCTTGTAATCTAAGTTTACTCCTGTAAACTAAATACGCGCCTCTATTCTTTCTATCCTTATTTACCGGGCCACTTCT
>JAUYCY010000082.1 GCA_030692055.1 Candidatus Omnitrophota bacterium
AGCACTTCCATAAGGGTGTACCTCCTTTTAATTAGCCGCTTGTAACGGCTATGTGGTTAATATTGGATTATCCACAAAAAGGATACACCCTTTTTTATTTACTTGCCAGAGAACTTACACACTTTATTATACGTTACCACCGAGATTTTTAACCGAGATTTTGCATTAGGTTGTTATGGAAACCGTGCAATTCTTTATTACATGATAGGATATGCGTAAAGGCAAACGTAAGAAAAAGTTACAAGCCTTTTTAGGAAATGAAGCTCCACGGGCTAATCCTTCGACTTGCTCAGGATGGTTCGAAGGAATGGTGAGCGTCCTTCGACTACGCTCAGGACAGCCCTGAGCGAACGAAGTAAGTCGAATGGGCGTAGTCGAACCAAAGCCCGTGGTTTGTCGCAGACGCTGCGCGTGGAGCAGCTTGTCCCGACTATTTCGTCGGGAAAATCCCTGCCTGCCGGCAGGCAGGCCGACCACGCTTCCATTTACCCCGATGAAAATATCGGGGTGGTTTTATCGTGTCGGGATAAATACTTTCAGCTAATGCGAAATGCGTGTATTTTCAAACAGAACCAATGGTTGTAACCAATCTTTGCACAGCAAAGTTTTTTCTTATTGGTTCCAGCATGGCCTCTCATGATAAGCAAAAGTGCTTTCGTATCGTAACAGACTATATAAGAGAAAGAAAAGCCTATTGTTTTTAAAGAGCTGTAACCAATCTTTGCGCAGCAAAGTTTTTTCTTATTGGTTCCAGCATGGTCTCTCATGATAAGCAAAAGTGCTTTCGTATCCTAACAGACCGCATAAAAGAGAGAGAAAAAGCTTATTGTTTTTAAAGAGCTGAACCCAGAGTTATGCTTCGCATATATTTTGCTAACGCAAAATCTGGGTTTAACGAAGCTAGCCCTCGTTATAATTGACAAGCAATATATATCTGATATATTGGGAATATGAAACTATACTATTTATTAATAGCCCTTGGGATTATACTTATCGTTCTTATATCACTTGTTTCAAAAAGTTGCCAACCTACAAAGGAAAAGCCTGTTGAGGAAAGCAGAAGCCTCGGCACGAATGTAAAAAACATTTAGTTTTGTTGGCAATGATATCGAAACCAGCGGTAGGAATATTCTCTGCTTAAATATACCCTTCTCTTTTCAAAATTATAAATATTTTTCTGAATTAATTTATAAACATGGAGCAAAAATAGAGTTCTTTCCCGATTTATGTGCAATCTGAAAGAACTTGATTACACAGATTAAAGAAAAGATTACGCAGATTTTGGTTTTATTTACAAGCAATTTCTTAATCCGTGTAATCTATATCTAATCTGTGTAATCAGAAGCTTTCTTGCAAAAATCAAAAAAATTCTTGTAACCATTTGTGTCAAATATACTTAAAATAAAAATGTGCACAAAAAGTGGGAAAGCTTCAAAAATAGGTTAAGAAATGGCTATTCGTGGCATGGGCCAGAAATACTTACTGGTTTTAGTTCTGCGGATACTTTATTTACATAATCGCGGATTCTATTACGATCAGCGGGTTGAATCTCAACAAACTGTATGCCTATAGCGGAGGGGAAATATATGTTTTTTCTATCGTTTTGCCACACTACCCTGCCTTTGACTGCTATGGGTTCTGCTGACTCTTGCAGGTGAAAATTCAAATCTAAAATCATCCCTGGTTCTAACCTTTGTAAAGTAAATAAACGCACTCCGTCCTCAGAGATGTCTTCGCTACGAGAAGACATACCCAGATGATTTTTTGAAATTTTAAAACGCACAATGAGCGCTTTGTTTATGCGGATATATTTACGATGCTCTTCCATCAATTTTTAATTTACCACTGCGTTACTAGATGTCAACTTATATTTGAATCTATTACGCAAATTCAGCGAAATTTGTCTGGAATCAACATTACAACTTTCGGCTTAGCGCTAGCTAAGCCTTTTTCTTTAAGCACCTCTAAATAAAGCGGCTTCATTTTTTCGTCTCTCTCGTAACCTCCGGGGTTATCCTCCCAAGAAACCAAAGCGTTCCAGTAACCCCTTATTAAATTACCTTTATAATCAAGCTCTCCCTGGGCGGTATCGGCTATCTGATGAAAAGGCACTTCTTCTATAATTCTTCGTATCCAATGTTTAGCCTCAGTATAATTGCCTAATTCAAAATCTGCCACTGCCATTGCCCACATCGCCGCGGCAACTTCATTGAGAATAGGATATCTTAATATGCTATAGTGAAGCGCATGGTCATTATCGGGATAGGTAGCCCCCCAGGGATAAGAAACGATGCCGCCGATTTCTTTTTCCTTCTGCAAATTATCACGCCTTGCTAATCTAATCCAAGTAGGATTATCAACTATTTTTTTTGCCCAATAAATTACCTGCTCAAAAGATGCCTCTGCTTTTACATAGTTTTTGCGGTTTTTTTGCGCATATGCATTTTCTAAAGCTTGCCACATTTTTCTGTTGAACAATTCCGGTTCAACAATCTGCGTATCTATGGAAGGTGCCTGCGCGGGCACTATCTCCTCAAAACTCCTGCCAACTACCTTGCTATTAATAAATGCCTTGGCATCAGACAAATCCTTCTGTGTAAATGATATTTGCTTATATGCTTGCTGATACTGATCATCAAGCATGAATGGATTTAGCCCAAAATAAGGAAGAAGCGGCCAAGCTCCAATGGCACTACCGCCCTTAATAGATGAGTTGGCATTGGAATTTTTTACATAAAAGAAAGGCGTCTTCCAACCGCTAGAAAGCTTATCTTCGATAGAGCCAAAAGGGCCAACTTCTACTCCTTGAGCTGTAGCATAAAAGGTAATTTTGGCCCCATTGGCATCAAGAGAATAAAAACACTTCATTGTTTCGCGAAATAAAATTTCAGCAAGTGCTTTATAAAAGGCTGCTGTTTTAGTATTTTTTGCGTTATAGAATCTTACGGCATTTTTCTGCAACGCCAATATTACACCGCCTGTCCACTCCACAGAACCCATGGGATGAAACCCTCCACGCACATATTTTACGCGAGATTCTTGCGGATTGCTAAAATCGCAAAGTATAATAGTCTGTTTGTGTGAATCAGGCAAAACAAAAGTTATTTTAACTAGGCTGGCACTAAGCATAGTTTCTGTAAGGGCGCCAAGCGCCTGTAGCGAAAGTTTATCAGCGCAAGGGCCAGCCATTGTCCAAGAATAAACATCAGTAGCAAAAATGGTGCTTGGCCTACCGAACCAAAGCCCCTGGTCAATTATTCCTTCTTTAGCATGATAAACGTTCTTTATAAACCAGTCATAAGCCTTATTTGCGGCTACTTTCCACTTTAAATCTTGTGTTATTTTATAGAGCATAAGAAAAGCTGAATAAGCATCCATGTGCGGTTCAGTATGTATTTTATTGGGGGCTCTATCTCCATCATGAATGCCTCCTTGGCTATCCTGCATTGCCAGCAATGCTTCGCCTAGAACAAGCGCATCAGCATAGTATTTTTTCACATTAACCTGCAACATTGCAAAAATGAGAAATGATATAGGCCCGGGAGTAGTCCAGAATTCAAGAGCGCCTTTGCCTTGACGGCGCATAGAAGTTATATCTAAAGCGTTAACAAAAGATTTCACCTCGCCTTGGCTAGAACCCTTGGGCTTAAAAAGCTTTAATATTCCGTAAACACTATTTGTATCTACACGCCTATTTATTTCCTCTATAGGGATACGTAGTCGAGTTACAAAATAATCAAGAATTTCTTCAGGCTCTTTCTGATAGCCAGCTGCCTTTAGAATAAGCGCGTCCACTGCTTTATCGTAAAGGAATGCAACATCTTCGTAGCCGGGATGACCGATATGGCTAGGAGAAATTTTGGTATAGGAGTTACGCCAAGTAAGAGTCGTTTTTGTTATACCTTCAATATCAACTATCTTTTCTTTTTGCACAGTGTTACCGTCTGATTGGCTAAGTTCGAGTAAACATGGAGAGGAACTCGAAGGCTCTTTGCTATAGAGAGGGGGCAGAAATAAATTAGAGAAAAAATATAGAATAGCAAAATTTATCCAAAGTTGCTTTCTGCGGAATACATTATTGTAAATCATCTAAGTATTTATATTTAATAATACAATACTCATGGGCGTCCTCATTTCTTAGTAATTATACCATTGTAATTTTAAATTATAAGAAATTTATGCTAAGAAAGTTAGGGTGGTGCACCAAGTAATGAAGCTGTGCCCCGAAAAGTCGGGGTGGTTTCCTATATCCGCTACGCGTCCCGATACATCCCTGCCCTGCCTACCGCAGGCAGGCCGACCACGCTCGCGTCTTGGGCTTTAAATCTGTGGTTTTTTGAGTACCTTAAAATAATTTTATAAAGCGAAATCCCGATGAACGATAATGTTCAGTTAAGACGACATCGGCAATTGCTGTCGGGATAAAATATTGTAGCAGGAATTAAAACAGCCCCGATGTAATTTCGGGGCTGCTAGTTTATTTTATCCTTTGACAATACGGTCCAAGAAAGTTCACTTGCCAACGAAGTTGGCAAGCTCACAACTTTGAACTTCCTTGCGGTAGTCCAGCAGGACACCCTGTTGGGTAGCTACGACACAAAATTGAACTATCCGCATTACCACGACGCATTTTTATCCAGAGGGATAGACCTTCCTATACCTCTAAAGGAAGGGTCTTATACTTTCCTATACCGCAAGAAAAAACTTTTGTTATACCTCGTTGAGCCAATCAACATTATGTCTTTGGATGGGATATTTATCACTATCTATCAACGTAGGCCGCTTTTCGTTGCCGTCTAACCATTCAATGGGTATCCAACCGGACATTCCTTTGTAAATACCCGTAAGAATCACGATATGGGCTTTACCTTCAATAATTTCAGCGTCTAAAACAAGTGCTTTTGTATTCTTAGTAATGCGTAATATTTTATAGGATGTAAGGAACGTCTCAAATATCCTTTTGTTTTCCGGATTAAGCGTTTCTCTAAGTTCATCGCAGGTTGTTTTGTCCAACGCTACTCCTAAAGTATCCCAACAAGAAGGGCCGTGAATTTCAACGCGCTTACCTACTAACTGCGCATATTCTGCAAATGTCATTGGATAAAAAGTAAATGAAAGTAGTAAAAAGCATACCATAAACAACGTCTTGTTCTTCATGAGCCACCTCCTTTTTAATCTACTTAAGAGATACCATATGGGCGGCAAGAAAAACAATTATAGATGCTATATTTACTGAAAACGCTTACATTGCAATTACCAAATAAGTAGGAAGGAATTTGGTGGGTTAATTCTCGCTGTAACTGACTATTTCTCCGTTTTCAATTTCCCATTGTAATTTACGCCAGGTCTCTCCATATTTTGGAACGGAAATTATAATAGTTACTTTACATAAAGGGTAGGAAACTGCTACTTCACGCGCTAAAGCGTTACCCACATTCGCTATCTCATCAAAGGTAAGATATAGACTATTGGCATTTATATTAATTAAAATATGTTCTTCTCTGTAAATTCCATATACACGATCAAAATACTGCCCCCATCTTGAAGCAACTTTTTCTAAAAAGGGCATTATATCTCTTGTGCCACGCCCGACTTCTACCGCTACATTGTTAATCTTTCTTTCTATGGGCGAAGATAAGCAAATAGTGGCGGATAACGCTGCAGCTAAAACCGGAAAAAGAAGAAAGAATATTCTATGCATTTGATTCTATTTTAATCTCTAAAGAAAAAAAGGCAAGGAATTTCAATATAGGATAGGCTACCACTTCTTGAAAATGAAGCTCTGCCCCGAAAAGTCGGGGCGGTTTACTATATCCGCTACGCGCGGAGCGAAATCCCGACCACGCTTCCATCCTCGGCTTAAAAGCTGAGGTTTTATCGCGTCGGGATAAAAACTACCGCTAAAATAATCATCAAAAACCCTACTATATAGTTCCACTTTAAGTCTTCTTTAAGATAAACTACAGAAAAAACACAAAAAACAATCAGGGTTATAACTTCTTGAATGGTTTTTAGCTGGGCAGCGGAAAATTTGTAATGGCCCATACGGTTAGCCGGAACCTGGAAGCAATACTCAACAAAAGCGATAAGCCAGCTCACAATAACCGCAATTCATAAAGGGGAACTCTTATACTTTAAATGCCCATACCAGGCGATAGTCATAAATATATTAGAAATAAATGAAGCCTTCCATAGCTCCTCGGGCTAAAAGCCCGAGGTTTCAGCATGGCTAATACTGAGCGGCGCACTATATAACCCCTGCCTGCCGGCAGGCAGGCGCGCTTGTGAATGCCGCGGATTTTTGAGCACCTTAATACGATATTAAGCGAAATCCCGACACCATCGGGAAGCGCCGTGAATGTATAAAAGCGCTACTGTCTTCATCACTCTATGGCGCTGTCGCGGAATAGCGCCAGCGCCTGATTTCAATGATTCCCGCCACCGATATTTATTTATTGTGGGCGGGTCCGCCTCTGGCGGAAAAAGATGATTGCTGTGATTGGAAATACCAATGTTTTTAATCGTTGTAATCGCAGATGAATCACTGTAATCAAGGCTGGGACATAATTCCCAGCTGATTATTATATATTTTCTTAGATGTCTTAAGCTACAATTGATTTAATATCTCTTAATCCTCTGCCATTAGAATTATTGTAATATAGAGCTGATAGATATGCCAGGCAGACCAAATT
>JAUYCY010000096.1 GCA_030692055.1 Candidatus Omnitrophota bacterium
GGCGAATACCCCGTGGCTTGCCACGGGGATGAAGCCGAAATCGTAAACGTAGTTGACCTCATTCCAAGGCAATGAATGAACCAGTGATAATATTAGCATAGAACATACTCCGCGGCTTGCCGCGGAGACTGGTTGATTAAAAAATTAATTTACAATCTTTTAATTTAGGATAAAATTAATCTAATGGTAAATTTTACCGAAATTATCAGCGCATCTTATGAATGGACAGCAACGGTTTTATTTAGGCCTTTCAATATAAAAAAGTGGCTTCTTTTGGGTTTTATTGCGCTTATGGCAGGTGCGCTCGGTAGCGGAGGCGGAAACAGTGGAGGTAGCAGCCATTATAAAGAAGATAAAACTCAAGAAGTGCAAGCCGCAGAGATAACTACAGATACAGCTTCTATAACCGCTAATGATAAAAGTTCCCAAGGTTATCTTTCTTCTAATGCAAAAGAGGAATTTGTTTCTTTTTTAAGAAGCTTAAAGAATCCTGAAATAATTCGCATTATTATCATTATAGCCACAGTTTTGTTAATTATTTTTATCGTTATGTCTTGGCTAGGCTCGCGCTTTTCTTTCATCTTTTTAGAAGATGTAATTAAGAACGATGCTTCGATAAGGGTTCCGTTTAGAGAGAATAAGATTATAGGTAATTCCTTGTTTTCATTTAATATAGTATTTATGTTTATGAGTATGCTTTTAGCGGGATTGATTATATTTATGTGCGTAAGCTCGCTCATTAAAATTGGTATTTTTACTAAAACATCCGAGACAGGCTTTTTAAAGATTTTAGGTGTTTGTTTGCCCTCCATACTTCTTTTTATATTGTTAATTATTATCGCGGCGATTATTTATTTAATTGTCAATGATTTTGTTTTAGCGGTAATGCTTAGAGAGAAAATCAAGTTTCTGCAGGCTTGGAAAAAGACCTTAGCAATACTGGGATTAAACAAAATAAATTTTATTTTATATATTTTGATAAAGATAGGTTTAAATATATGTGCTTCATTGATATATTTGATAGTATATTTAGCTTCGCTCTTTGGTATACTTTTCCCGACAATGGCGTGTATCTCAGTATTTTATTTTATCTATAGAATTATTCCAGATGGTTTACAAATTTTTTATATTGTCATTTTACTTATTATCGCAATACCATTAGCTATATTTTTAATATATTGTCTCCTTTGTTTATACCTTCCCTTCGCTATATTTTTTAGAACCCTCAGTGTTAAGTTTCTCGGCAGGTTAAACCCGCGCTATAATCTTTTCAAAACGGAGGCAGCATGAATTGTATAAATCACCCCGATAAAGTTTCGTTGGGCCTTTGCAACTACTGCGCTAAAAGTATATGTTCTGATTGCGCAGCCCAGGTAAAAGGCGAACTTTACTGTAAGGATTGCCTTGATATAAAGTTTGGCGCCAAGAAGCACCAAGAACATTCGCCTGCCGTGGCGGCAATTTTAAGCTTTGTTATCGCGGGACTAGGGCAGATTTATAATGGTCAGATCGCCAAAGGCCTTTTGATATTCTTTACTTCTTTGCTTATTTTTCCTTGGATTATCGGTATATTCGATGCGTATAACACCGCTAAAAGAATTAATAATGGGGAAATATCTGTCAAAAGAAGAATCGGGTGCGTAATCGCCTTTGCTATAGGAATATTCGTATTTTGGATATTCATTATAGTGTTAGCATTTATAGTAGGTATAGCCGCGGCAATTATGTCCGGCACCTAATTTATAGCGGGTAAACCCGAGTTATAATCGAAGGAGGGCTGTGATGGCTATGAAAAGATTTTTGTTTTTAAGCGTTATTATACTTGTTGTTGCTTTTGCCGCATTTGCAGATACTATAATTTTAAAATCCGGGCAAACCGTTGAGGGTACAATCTTAGAAAGAAACAACGATAGCATTAAAGTCGATGTTGAGGGTGTAACCTTGAATTATTATTTAGAGGAAATAGCAAAAATAAACCAAGAGGTGGTTGCGCCGCAGGTTACGCAAGCTAATGAGGTTGATGCTTCCAAAGAACAAAATACGCAAGAGCAATCTGGCGATGATTTTTCAAATGTAGAAAGAGGTGACCAGTCCTCAACAAGAGATGAAACTTTGGGCACGTCACGCCAAGACTATGACTCTGAAGAAACTTTGCGAAGGCTTCCCGGATCTTCTGCCTATTCAAAAATGGGCGCAGCAACTTTAGCTACTATGGGTATTGCCGTTATAATATTTATACTGTTTCTCGCAGTTTTAGTTTATGTTTATTCTTCTTTATGCCTATTTTTTATTGCCAAAAAGACAGCCGAAGAACCAGCTTGGCTTGCGTGGGTACCTATCGGTAATCTTTTTCTGATGTGTAAAATCGGCAAATTGAGTTATCTATGGTTATTGCCGCTGCTTGTACCATTTGTAGCTATGCCTGTCGTCTTTTTATTTGGAGCAATAACCGGCGCAGCCCAAGCTGCAATTACAGGCGGCTTTTCAGTGATTATATTAGTAATGCAGATACTTTCCAGTCTAGCTATGGCTGCTTTGTTTGCTTTTATTTGGTATAAGATTGCCTTAGCCAGAAATAAACCCGGTTGGATAGGTATCGTAATAGGAGGCAGTATAATATTAAACCTGATACCTTTCGTAGGTATTTTAGGCAGCTTAGTTTACCTTGTGCTTATGGGTTATTTAGCTTTTTCGCAATAGTACACAGATGAGCACGAGATAAATATCACAGATGGGCACAGATAAATATCTGTGATTATCTGAGGTCTTAATCTGTGATAATCTGTGTTATGAAAAAGGAGGTAAAAATGTTTTGCAAAAGTTGCGGCAAAGAACTTAAAGACGAAGCAGCAATTTGTGTGTCTTGTGGCGTAAAAGTTGAGAAACCGAAAAGCCAAGACGAAAGAGAGTGGGTTGTGGCGCTACTTTTATCGATATTTCTGGGGCAACTTGGTATAGATAGGTTTTATCTGGGACATATAGGATTAGGAATACTAAAGCTTGTAACCTTAGGCGGCTGCGGGCTATGGTGGCTTATAGACTTAATACTTATTGCTGCAGATAAAGTTACAGACGCTAATGGTAAACCGCTTAAAAGATAAGGTAAGATATTTTGCATTAGGGTGTTTATCGTTTTCTACACCCAAAGCAAGGGTTACAGCGCTAGGCATAGGTTTATTTATTCTATGCTTTGTGGATATAGCAAAGATTGGGCTTCCTGATTTTTGCCTTTGGGAAAAGATTTTTGGTTTCTGTCCCGCGCACGGGTCTCTAAGGGCACTGAATGCTTTTTTTAGGGGTCGGGTACAGGAGAGTATAGGATATAATATAAATATTCTAATAACTGCGCCTCTTATATTGTTCATCTTCATAAAAGATTTATTCTATATGTTACGTCTCAAAATAGAGAATCCCCGCAGATTATAGTAGAAATGAAGCTCCACCTCGACAAGTCGGAGTGGTTTCTTGCGGTATAGGAGAGTACTTACATTCAAGTTTCTAACGCAACACTCTTGGTGAATATCTCTCTAGGCGTATAAAAGCCTAATATTTTTCTTGGCCTATTGTTAAGCAAGTCTTCAACGTATTTAAGCTGCTTAGCTGATATTCTTGAAAAATCGGTTC
>JAUYCY010000097.1 GCA_030692055.1 Candidatus Omnitrophota bacterium
CGGTATTTCACCGGAAACACAATATGATAGTGTATTTGCCAAACGCAATGGTACCCTCTCTGCAATCCCCCTTTAGTCACACAACAATACTACTACAGAAGAGACCCTGCGGCAAGCCGCAGGGAATTACTCAAGTTAAAAAAGTAGATACAAGAAATATAACTTTCTTCATCCAATACCTCCTCAATTTTTAGATTTAAGAAAAGAATAACTTAATTCCTGAGCATTAATGGTGGTGTCCTTGGTGGCTAGTCGGTGCTTCATAGCCGCCAGAACTTTCTTGGCTAGCCGCGCAACCAGAAATTGCCATAACCATTAAAAAGCATAACAAAAATATCATCTTTTTCATTTGATACCCCTTCTTATTTTCTCTGTCTTAGGAAATAGAGTTTATGTTGGTTAGAATAATCTTAATTCCTAATCATCAATGATGGTGGCCTTCGTGACCTTGCGGCTCTATTTCAGATTCAGCTTCTTTCTTCTCTTCCTGTATTTTTTTAATGTATTTTTGCGGGTCTTTTTTAAATTCATCAATACAGGCAGCGCAGCAGAAGTTATAGATTTTTCCCTGATATTCATAAGTTGCTTTTGTTTCTTCGCTAATTTTTTCACCGGTAACCGGGCAAATTTTATTGCCTGCCTCAATTGTTTTTTGCTGTGTAGCTTGGACAGTAGCACCTGCCTTTTGCTGCTGGCTGCTATGCATACCGCAGCCTTCGGCAAAAGATAGCTCACTCAATACTAAAGTAAATATCCCTACAATTAAAAGCGCTAAAATTTTTTTAAACATCTTATCCTCCTTCTTTACAAAACCCAAATCTCAAATATCAAATGTCAAAATAAATCCAAAATCCCAATTCCCAAATCTAAATAATTTAATGAGTGGGGGGATTAAACGATTCATTTGTCATTTGAATTTTGGTATTTGTCATTTTATTAAATGGGTAGTTTAACGTCATACCCGGGACACTTTACAGCAGCCTTCTTTGCAGTGGGCTACCGGCCTAATTAACCAACGGATATGGTTTCTTACCATTTTTCCCTCCTTTCTAACTTGCTCCGTACTGTCAAAAGTTTTATCTATTTTTAGGCTCTTGGGGACTTTTAGGCTTGCCTACCTGCCTCCAGCTCAAGGGATTAGGGTTTTTCATAGGTTCCATCCCTCTCCCTCCCCCCTCTTGGCTTGCTTGAGCGGAGCCTTAAAGCGAGCTCAAGCGAAAGCAAGCCAAGGAGTTAGGAATATTTCAGCCTAACCATCCTTGTCTCAGTTTTTCATAAAACTTTTGACAGTATCATTTGCTCCAGACAAACCAAACAAATAAATAGGCTGCGGTTACAGCTACTAAAGTAAAAGGCAGGCCTATTTTTACAAAATCTTTAAATTTAACCTCATAACCTTCCTTTTTAAGCAGGCCGCAGGCAACAATATTTGCCGATGCGCCAATAGGAGTGATATTACCGCCTAAACTGGTACCGATAAGCAGGCCGAAAAGAAACAAAGAGGGGTTGATATTGAGTTTAGCTGACATAGATATGGCTACCGGAAGCATTGCCGCTAGAAATGGGACGTTATCGATAAAAGCAGATAGAAAGACTGAGAGAAAAACTACTAAAGTATATCCTAAAAATATATTACCGCCGACTAATTGGGAAAGAAAACCGGAAATAGTTTCAATTAAACCTGTAGCTGTAAGGCTACCAACAAGAATAAATACGCCCATCAGAAAAAAGGTAGTATCCCAATCTAAAGCTTTTATTCCGTCTAGGATAGGGCTTTTGTTGATAAATTTTTCCCAAAGTATAGAAATAACCGCGGCAATTATGCAAATTACGCCTGCCAGATAAGAAAATCCGGTATCAAAGAATGAAGAAACAGCCAAAGTAAAAATCAAGGCAACCAAAATAATGGTAGGTACCCAAGACTTTACTTTTTCTATTGCCACCAGTTGCATTTTTTCTTTATGTTTCTTAAAAATAAAGCGTAGAACAAAGAATGAAGCTAATGCTCCTAATTCTACCGCGAAAAATATGCTGGGGCG
>JAUYCY010000105.1 GCA_030692055.1 Candidatus Omnitrophota bacterium
CCGCGGCAAGTGAGCGGAGTATGTTCTATACTAATATTATCACTGGTTCATTCATTGCCTTGGAATGAGGTCAACTACGTTTACGATTTCGGCTTCATCCCCGTGGCAAGCCACGGGGTATTCGCCGAGAGAGAATAAACATTCATAAATTATCTAAATTTAAATTGATACTCTGGGTTAGCTTTTAAAAGCTTGAAACTCTGTGGATAATTTTCCACAAACCAAACCATAAAAGCAGTTAAATCTATTTTCTCTTTTAACATTTGTTCTTTCTTCTCCTGCCATATTTTTTTCACCTCAGGGGTTTGCAATAGTTCTATGCCTTTTTTGATAGAATGTATTTGATCTTCGAGCGATTCCGTAAAATTAAATACTGCTCCGTATTTTTCTTCCTGCTCGTGAGTAAAAGATATTTTTCCGTTATATAAATAAATTGCGGGTGTACCTAGGATGGCGGATTCTGAAGCTACCGCAGCGCCTTCACCATAAGTAAGAGCAGCATAATATATGGCGTGGTGTATCTTTTCTGGAAACAAATTTAGTTTAAATTTTTCTAAATCGCTCGGTAATTCTTTTTCGGAAGATATGAAAACGCGTGCGTATTTAGAAAATTCGTGCACGGCCTTTCTTTTATTTTCTAGTGTCAATCCTGTATGCCCAATGTCATGAGTTGCCGCCCAGCTAACAAATCTTAACAATACAAATTTCTCATGCTCTTTTATACCCAGTTCATCTAAAACATTTGGATCAGGACAAAAATATTTTGGATGTAAATACGCTAATGCGGGATAGGTATCGCACGATATTTGCTTCTTTCCTAAATTTTTCCCTAAACAAGCAGGCGTTAATATTACTGACACAAAATATCTATAAAGCAATATTTGCTCAAAATTCCCTGTTTCTTCAAAGGCTATGTGCGGAATTCTGAATAAAAATGCTATGTGGGAAGCGGGTATGGATCCGTTGCTCAAAATTAAATCCGGGCAAAATTTCTTAACTATTCCGAATAATTTTTTTTCATATTGTAAGAGTCCCTTTATCTTTGCAAATATAGAACCGCAATGTTTGCCGAGCACTTCATATTGAAACCCACTTTCTTGGATAAGGGCAGCGGCTACGTCTTTATCTAGCAATGTAAAAAGAATATCGTGCTTTTTACTTTTCAAAATCTGTGCCGTATTTTTCCATAAATGGAAAGACACGGGATGCCCAATATCAACTAAAATTCTCATTTTTGGAATATCCGCCATAAATTTAAATTTATTTTCATAATCTTGGCAACAAAGGGTTGTATTGTTTTTTCAAATCTGCCATAACATACTAGTTGCCCGCCGTACTCTTTTTTAAACTCTCTGACGCCGTATACGTTATTGGGGCTGCCTGCCCCTCCAAAATCAAATATTTTATAGTTATTCTGGCAACCCCAACGTATGGCTTCCCAGTACAAAATGTCGTTTGGATGCTTAGCATAATAATTCGTCAGACTCGCTGCGAACCATACATATAGTTTTTCTTTATAAGCGAGTAGATAAAGTGCGCCTATAATTTTTTCGCTATATTTTGCTAAAAATATTTTTAACATGCCCTTGGGTATTAAAAATTCTTGGAGAAAATCAAATAAACTTTTATCAGCCAAGGGAAGCCTAATGCGTTGATAGGTATCTTTTAAAATATCATAACTTGCCCTTGTCTCATCGCCGGAAGATGCCATTATTACTTTAACATTCTCTTTTTCGGCATTGCGTATCTTGTTTCGTTTTGATGAATACAACCCTTGCCACAATTGCGTTTCTCCTTTGCTTAAGTCAAGCATGAAATTAAGGTGTTCCTTATATATATAACCCATGTTAATAAAATATTTTTTTTCTTCGGATAAATCCCAGAGATTGCGAAATTGTATATACAATACTTTTTTCGCCAATGCGTCGTTTAGCGCCGCTAATAACGTACTGGCTGTGCTGCTACATTGTGTAATTGGATTTAGCAATGGGCCACCCCACACAATGGCTCTTGCTGTACATCTGCTAAAAAATCCGCCAAACTCGCTCTGAATGACGGTAAGCAATAGCCCGCATATATTATCGTTGCAATCAACAGCGGATAAAAATAACGGTTGCCAATTTTTAGTATTTTTATAGGCTTCAAACATTTCCGGGGTTTGAAAAATATTCCCATTGGGATGATTATATACAAAATCGGCCCATTTTTTTCTATCTAGCTCTGTTACGACTCTAAATTCTTTCATTTATAGCTAATTGTCCGCTTTAATAAATTCTTAATATTCTGCCCAACCAACTCGGTGACCCATAAAAATAAATTATCATTCCACCTGTTTGGGTGGATATTAAGCATAATTTTATCTGGAAGAGTGTTTTCGGTTATTGCTAAAATTAATTCGTGCGTATCACTAAAAACATAGTTGAGCTCTGTCTTAACTCTATCTCTAATATTTCCAACACCATGCTTCCACGATCGCCCCGTATCACTTAAATACAAAACTTCATTAAAATCTATAGAAAGATAAGCTTCGCCTATTATTCCAAAATCAATAAAATTATATTTATTCCACAATTTTCTATTATCCCATTTTGAAAAAGGTGAACCATGGGCACAAATAGTATTTACTGGCGATATCTTATTAAATTCCGCTAACTCTCCTTTAAAAAGCTCAATAGCTTTCTCATAATTACCTTTTACTTTAGCTAAAACCTCATAGTGATAACCAATTTCGTGTCCAAAGGATTTTATTTTGTTAATGATATTTTTATCAAATGTTTTTTGATATCGAAAATAATACGATGCGGAGATTCCTAATGTATATTCCGTATTTGCTAAAGCTACTGCGTTTTTTATCCATCTATCTACGTCGTGGCGTAGGATACACACTTTATTAGATTTATCTTTTTTTAGAAAATCGCACAAAGTTATGATTTCATAATTATTCTTGCGCAACTTATTATATAGCTCTGTTAAAATCTTTAGAGTAAAATCTTGCATCTGAATATTTCAAGCCTTAAGAAAACTTAGCCACTTCTCTCTTGCATTATCCCACGTAAAAGTCATTATTTTATTATACATGTTAATCCTAAAAGAATCGTAAACTGTTGGGTTATCCAGCACTTTTAAAATATGCTGCGCTAATTCTTGATAGTTGCCTTTTTCGAAAAATAAGCATTCTTTGTCGCTATAAATACTGCTGGTTCCGCCATAATTAACAGAAATTATAAGTAACTTGTTAAAGCCAGCTTCAACAAGCCTTAAAGGAAAATTGTCTCCGAAAGAACTATTTAAAAATGCGCAATATTGCTGATATTCTTTTAATAAGTCGCTACGCGGAATGAAACCATTAAATATAATTTTTGGGTGAGCATATTTTTTCTTTAGTTTACCAAGAAGCGGCCCATCTCCAAAGAAATGAAACTCTATATCATCTCTTTTTTTAAGAACTATTTCGCACGCTTTAAGTGCCGTTTCTGGATTGTACATGAATTGGAATGTGCCGACCCACATAATTTTTTTGTTCCAACTGAAAGGCTTTTCTCTTTTTGGAAAATCTTCATAATGGAAATGGTAGGGGATAAGAGATACATTAAATTTATATTTACAAGAAACTTCGTTCGCCAACTTCGTTGGCGAACTCGGGACCTTTCCTTGCGAAGTTTCAGTGGTTAGGAAAGTTTTACTTGTGCCCTTTAGGGTATACTTTCCTATACCATTAAAAATATCAAAAAGATACTTTGAGGCTACGGTTACAGGAATGTTTCCTAAAAATAACTTGATAATTCTTCCTAAACGACTCATAAAAGGAGCGGGATAGCCTTCGTGAAAATCCACTAAAACCTTCTTTCTATAAATTTTGGCTACAATCACTCCTATAAATATAGGGAAAAATCCATGATAGCCACACCCTGTGGCCATAATAAAATTATAGTGTGGGGCTATTCTAAGAATATTTGCGATACTCTTTATTCTATCCCTTATTCTGCCGCGCGTTGATGCGATATCCACGCAAAAACCCTCTCCCTTTAGGCTCTTAACCAATTCCTCCACAGCTCCGGTGAGCCCACCCCAATTAGGCCTATAATTCATTACTATAAGTATTTTCATACTGCTTCCTATTTAATAATATAACGCCGGCGCAGAGAAAGAATGCCGGAAAAAATCTAAAGTTAGCTATATAGTTTTATAAATCATTGAAATCCTTGGACAAATAGTATTTATCAGTAAAGCAGCTTATTTATATCAAACCATCTTTTTAAAGAATAATGCCTGCTGAACACATGTTCGCTTTCCAAATATTCACCCTGTTGGAATCTACTAAATAAATTAGAATTGAACAAGCTGTCATGCCTGGCTAATAATGTAGAGTTTACCGATAGCAGCATTGTCTGCCACTTTTTGGTATTAAAAGTTGTGTTGCCTTTTAGTGCTTTATTTATTTTTTTGGCAAAAATGTACCCCGTTACAATACACACCCATCCTGCCCCTGTCCTAAGATATTTTGGTTTATAGCCTCGGTCAACCGGAATATCGTTTAATTCCGGTTTAAGTCTATTTATAGCATCCACATAGAGAAGTTGACCTTTTCTTCTTTTTATCAAACTCTCATTAAAGGCGTTATTGTAAACGCCGGCATATTCGGTGTTTAACAGCAGTTCCAAGAAATCAAGGTCTAAGTATGGCATATTATGATTAACAAACATGCGGTCAACTCGAATTAGCTCCATAAAAAACTTTCTTACGCCTTCATTCAGGTAGAAATTGAATATTCTCTGTTCTTTTGTGAGCGATTCTTTGCCTTTAATGTAATTTTCACTAATAAGTTCAATTGTTTTATCTAAAGCTTCATCATTAAAAATTTCTTCTTTGAAGTATGCTTTGGGTGATTTCTTTATCCGGTAAAAATAATCAACCAGTGAATCTAAGATTCTTTCCGAAAAAAAAGCTTGCACCGTAGACGTGTTGATTGTAATTGCGCCCCGCGCTACATGTGCCGGCCTGATAAATTCGCTTCCATACATTCCCGTTATGCATTCTTTTGCAAACTTTGAAAGATACCTGTGCGCATAAAGATAATTAGTCCGTAGAAAAGGGGCAAAACCATCTGAAATCATTAAAACTTCATCGGCATCCTCTACGTAATTTTTTTCAAAATCTTCCTCAAGTATAACTTTCTCGTAATGAAGATTGTAACGGCCGGCTATTTCTTGCGCTATTCTAATCTCGGGGCTACTAGACATACCGTAAGTATAGGCTGTCAAATAATTATAACTTGCTTCTGGAAGCAAGGCAAAATTCAACCTGCAATCATAGCCGCCAGTTAATCCTAAAAGAAACGGTTGGTGTATCGGCAGCAGGGCGCTATTTTTTTGAAGCGTATCAATAATCTGGCCGATGGAATCCTTTCTGCTCAAGGGTTTATTGCTTATTAATCCGGCATGGTCGTAATAATATTCCTCTTTGGTTTTGTCGCGGGAAATTAAGACTCGCTGGCCATATTGTAATTGCTTGATTTCGTTGATCAATGTGTTTGTCCCCAGAATTGTATCAAACAAGGAAATTTGCACTAATGCGCTTTTATTAATTGACTTGTGCGACAATTTATCAAGAATCATAGTCAGGTTCGATGAAAGATAAATAACGTTATCTTGTGTTGCATAATTAAAGGGAATTACGCCAAAAGGGCTATTGACAATGGTTACGGAAAGTTCGTTCTTATCAATCAGGACAAAAACATAGTTGCCTTTAATTATCTTATGATGATCGTGGTTACGGGTTACTATTTGATAAACATCGTATGCCAAAAGAGCCTTTTTAGTCTGCTCAGGCAAGTGGTTTCTGTAAAATACTTTTCCAAAAATAAAAAAATAGTGCTTTTCGTTTTCGTATAACGATTGAATGTGCTCTGCGTCATAAAAGGAATTTGAATAATAATATACCTGATTCAGAAAAGTTTCATTTTCAATGCAAACATATTTTTTATAGTAATTAAGCCATTGCGATGGCCTGCTAAATGTTTTTTCCGGATTTGAGCTTATTTGAATAAAAAAGTCAATCATTTTCTAAAATTTTTTTTAATATTTGAAAAGGAGAATAAAGCGTGAATAAGTATCTTAAATTATCGAACGATTGATATCTTATTGCCTGACGCAGAAGGTATTTGATCCACCTTTTATCAACTTTTTTGTATTCGTTATCCTCTCTGTTTATCTGGTCTAAGATTGCGCTTAACCGCTTAATTTCTATTTCGCTTTCTTCCCGAGGCAAAGGGGCCAGTTTCATTTCATTGCTTAATTTAGTAAACTGGATACTGTGATTTACAATACAATTGTTCTCAATTTCCAGGCTCAACATTGAGCCGATACGTGACAACGCAAAAGGTTCATCAAATATAAAATTTCCTAAAGAGCAAAAAATGGGTTTATTCTTATGATAAATTACCGGTTGCGGCAAATGCGGATGATGCCCCACAATCGCAACTATCTCGGGATATTGGTCAATCAGGATCTTTACGAATTTGATAAGTTGCGGTATGGGAAACTGGCAATAATCAATGCCCCAGTGAAGGATAATAATGAAACCGTTGTATTTGGTTTTATATTTCTTAACCGCATAATCAACCGTAATTTTATCAAACTGTGCCACTCCGGCTGACCTTCTCCTGGCGGGCCTTGTAAAAGGCGTAAATGCATTAAAAGCAAATATGCCAATTGATTCTTTATTCAAATCATCGGTGAACTCAATTGGCGCAACAGCCTCCGCAACATTATTTCCGGCGCCGGTAAAATTTATACCCGTTTTTTTTAGTGTTTCTTTCGTTAATTCTAGCCCTTGTTGTCCGTAATCGACAACATGATTGTTGGCCAAGGTTACCGCTGAAATGCCTAAATGCTTTAGGGCTGGTGCCATATCTGGGTTAATCTTAAAAGTCATGTTTAGATCTTTGTTTTTAAATGGTATTCCAATATTAGTAAAAGGGGCCTCTAAATTTGCGATAACCCCGTCTGCATTACGCAATAAATCCTTTATGCCCCCAAAAACGTACTCAAAGCCATTTTTTTCCAAAGAGGCATAGACTCCCCTGCCAAGCATAATATCACCGACAAATATCAGCTTCATTTTCGTTTTCTAAAGATAACCGTATGTAAGAACGGGCCGAAATCTTTTAAAGACAACAGGCCAAGACATGATGCAGAAAATATGGATTTTATAAACTCTGTAAATCTCAGGTTAATTTGGCGCCTATAACGCAGAAAAACCAGCAATTCCGTGGGTAAATCAACCCACCTTAAATTCGCCTCGCTTTTTTTTGTAATAAGCGGAATTTTATTATCGGTCAGGGCATTATAATATTTTACTACATAATTTTGGTTATTCCTGCTAGTTAATTCAATCTGTTGCCATACCCGTGCATTAGTCTCAATAAAAAAATACTTCCCCGTATTTAAGTCGTACTTAAACTCAGTATTGCTAAAACCCTCAATTTGATTTTCTTTAATAAACTTTGAGCCAAGGGCCTCAACGTCTTTATTGTCAACCGCCCGGACACAGCAGCCAGTGCCGAAATCTACAGGATATTGCCGGACTTTTCTATTTATATTCTGCTCTATTATAACACCCTTGGCCATTAATGCGTTATATTCAAAATTATTGCTGCAATCACCTGGTATTATTTGCTGAACAATAAACGAAATATTTTGTCTTAAAAGGCTTTCGCCTGCATTTAATAAGGCATCATTGTTTTTTGCAACAATAGCTTTTTCTTTCGTTGTCTTTTTCCATAATGCCTGCTCTACTCCCTTAATAACAACGGGATAATTAATCGTCTCGATTACATTTTTAAGTTCGTAAACATTATAGACAGTTTTGTAAAGCGGGACATTGATGGCGCATTTTGCAGTCAATTCAAATTGCGCGGATCTCTTGATTATTTTGCCTAATATCTCATTTGCCGGCAGGAGAAAAAGGAAATTACGTTCTAATTCTTCTCTGTACCGATAAATAAAATCCAGATAGTCTTCTGAAGCAGCAATTAGCACAGGTTTTAAGTTGAATTCATTCCGTTTTGTTATTAATATTTCAAGAAATTTTTTTGCATCAACCTGAGGATGCGGGGCGACAAAAGGAGTAATATATTTACTATAGAACCCGGGATTGGTTGAATCGTAGTCAAAGCCATAAATACCTGTTCCTGTCTTTCTTAATAATCTTGCGGCATAAAGGCCTGTATCGAAAAGACTTAGGATAAAAACCGGATGTTTCATAAACCCTCAAGCGCCCTTATTGAGCATTCGTTGCTTTAGTGTAATTGTTCCTCATAAACTACCTTTGGGTTAAAGGAAATATACCTATAAAATTTATACGTATTATTTAAATTTTTTATAAAAACATGATGAACCTGCTTAACAGGCGTAAGCCTTACGATTCACAGGCCTGAAATTACAAATCCGTAATAGACATATTAAGCGCTTTGATAATGTGCCATTTTAAACCAAAAATCTGGCATAAAGAAATTGAACGTATAACATGGTTCATTCCCAGTTTATTGTGAACAGCGAGTGAAACTCGATTGTGAGGCATAATCCATATCCAAGCTCGGTCATAACCGCTATTTATACAGGCATTAATACAGAGAAAAAATAGTTTGGTATACAAACCCTGCCCCCTATACAGAGGAACTGTATATACATCATATAAACCCACTGTCTTTTCTGGCAATATCAAAATGTAATCTACCGCCTTAATTGGGCAGGATTTTCTACTCACAAAAATAACGGAAATAATCTTCTTATCCGACTCTAACGCAAAACATTGATCCCCTCTCTCAAACCTTTCCTTTAGCTCACTCACGTACGATCGTCCATGCCACTGGGTATCTTGAATCTCTCGTTCTCTGGCGAATAATAAAAGAGGCTCTATGGTTGTGAAACGCTGGGCAACCATATTAATATTTAAATCTCGATACATGAGCGGCATCTCTAATAAATATATAGTAGATTTATGAAGAAAAATATGGCGCCTAAACAGCTTAATAAAAACAAGAAAAATGCCAAAAAAAGATAAAAGTTTTGGCGGCCGAAATTCTACACCCTCTTCTTGCAACAATTGTTTAATGCGGTGTATTTTAGACATTTAATTTGTATTTCTTACTATACTCTCTAAATATGCAATATAGCCACCCATGGTTGTCACATATAATTTATTTCGGTTAATGTTAACGACGTCGAATAAGTCGCTTAAAATATTTTCTAAAAACTTTCTGTCTATGGAGGGATGAAACCAAAAATGACATAATCTATTATATTTAATTGCCCTTTCAATAATCGTTTTGCATCTCCTTAGGTAATAATCTAAACTCCAATTGTAGGACGGCAAACCTATATGGGCTGTTGTAGGAATTCGCCATAAACCGTATGCGTCTTTTTGCGGAAAACCTAATACATTTTTGTCTATTCTATAAGATATAAATCCTTCTTCTTTTAAAACCTTGCGGTTACCTATATAATTAGCCGGAAAAACGAATGATTTTAGCTCTACCTTATATATTGAAGCTGCGTTTTTACATTCTTGTATCTCTTTTCTTAAAATTTGCTCTGAACAGACTTCCTCTCTGCAGTCTATGTGCGAAAAGCTGTGACATGCTATTTCATGCTTAACGGTGGAATTTAAGATTTTTTCAATTAAATCCGGAGCGTACCATTCTAAGGCATCGCGGAAGTTGCAACAAGGGTCAGCATCAAACCAGTCTCCGGAGGAAAATTTCCAGTATTCGTTTTCGAAGTAATTCAATCTTAGCATATCTTTGTGTGCCAGGTCATTTGTTTTCGAGCAGTTTTTTAAAAAAAGGTGGCCGACAATTGCCCAAGTAACAGGGATATTAAATCTTTCGCATAATTCCAAAATTAAAGGTACATTTTCCCTTTCTCTTTTAGCGATCTCCATTGCTCTTTTTAAATCACAATTTATCTCTTTAGCAAACCTCCAGGCCCAAATAAGTTCAAAATCACAGGAAATAATAAGAACTGCTTTATAAGAAGGGGGAATAAATTTATTTAAATTTTCTTTGGAGAAACTCAATAGTTTAGGTTTATTGCCTAATAAGAAATTAAGCTTACTTAAAAAAGATTTTATTGCTAGTGCTGGATTCATATCCCCCTATAGAGGTTAATTAATTCTCTGTCTGAAAGGGTTTTATCACTTTTTCTTCCCATGAAATAAAATCCGCTCGCTGCTTCATAAGAAGAGTTTTTGCGTATTAAATAATAATCAAAATACTTTAACCAAAAAAACAAAAAACTTGAAATCAGTTTGATAACTTTCCGTAAAAAAGCATTATTTGTAAAACTCATCATAAAATACTGCAAATGCCATGCCAAGGCAACTGCCGGCCCTACTGCAATACCCCTTTCGATTTCTGCAAATTTTCTAAAAAGCCGCCTATGGCCTAAATCAGTGAATCTTGTAAAATCGTATCTAGCCACATGGACTTGCTGCATAAAAGGGGTTTCGCTATAAACTATGCCTCCCTGTTTTAATACTCTGTGGATCTCCTCTACGCATTTATAGGGGTCAACTACGTGCTCAAGCACTGCCTGGACAATAACCCCATCTATTGATTCAGCAGCAAAAGGGAGACTATGCGCATCAGCGATTATTTGCGTTCTTGGGCCAAATGAAACATCGCTCTCGATAAAGGTAATTTTTTTATCTTCAATTACTTCATTTATGCCAACGCCTAAGGCGCCGCCTCCTATTATTAAAACCACCGGATTTTCACCGGATTTGTTTAAAAAGTTACGGAATTTAGTGAAATTTGCTTTGGCTTTGAAATTTTTTGTAATAGATGGCAATAATTTCGTTAATATTTTTCTAATTCTTATCCTTTTGTGCATATTAAGATTAACGGTCGTATTTTCTTTTTTAATAAATTGCTCGATACTGAATAGGCTGTTATTTTCGTTTATTAATATAGGTATACCTTCAACTAGAGGGTAAATTGTATTGCAATTGTTGCAAATTATCTTATCTGCAAAATTTATTTTCCTGCCGCAAGTTGGACAAATCAATATTTCTGCTATTTTATTGTTTAACATTTTATAATCTGTTTATGATGCTATTGTCTTATATGCATATGCCAAGCGAAACAAAAGATAAAGATTAGTGAGTTTCTGATGGTGAGTAAAAAAATTAAATTTCTTTATGGAGTCCACTTCGTTAAAAAATATAGTTAAACTGCCTTTATCGAAAATACCGCTATTTAAAATAGTTGATTTAATAAAATCCCTGAATTCGTCATTCTCCGGCTTTAGGTAAGGGTTAACTCTATCTGTAGGCGGCTCGCCTTTTTGGAAAATCGGCACTTTTTTGTGAAAGCCTATATTTAGAATGAACCTGGGGACTCTTAACATTTTATGTAAATAATAAGGGGCTGATACAGGCAAATGGGTGGTATCCAGTGCTAAATCACAATAGCCGTGGTATTTTTTAAGAAGATATAACTGCTGCTTTCTTAGTTCTCTAAACTGAGGGTGGTATTTTAAAAGAATTTCTATAAATTCCCTATCGTAATAGGGGGAAATGAAAATAAAATCATTCGTGACCTCGGCAAAAGGCAGGTATCCAGCTAATGCAACTATGCTCGTTCTAAAGCGCTCTGTAAAGGTCTCTTTGTATCTGGCGCTACCTAAATATCCTCCATATATTTCAAGAATATTGCCCGGGTTTAATTCGCTTTGTAAATCTTTTTTGAGCAAAGTGTTTAGGCCCTGTTTATAATTGGCCTTAAGCACTGCTTCAATTAATAATAATTTGTCTGTCTCTTTCAGTGTGTGGTATTTATAAGGGAAAAACATTTCATGCAGCAGGTACAAAGGTTTTCTGTTTAAGTATAGATTTTCCCCTCCCAGTATCTCTCCGGAACCAAACAGACGTATATGTGCGCCTCTTTGAGATTTCCATTTTAAATGATAATAATTAAATTCCTGTTTTAAATTTAAAGGGTTATCGCATAATTCATAATATTTCTTAAAACCTTCTAAATATTTATCCTCTTCTAAATTCTCGAGGGTATGGAGAGAGACATTTCCGTACTTTTTCACCAATTGTTGCGCCTTTAAAACATCTGAGGAATCAGCTGCCCCTGCTGTTTCTGTAAGTAAATTTTTCCTGTCTGGCCATTCCAGAAAAATAAGCCTTGTATCTAAGCCTCCGGTTAAATTCAGGCAATATTTTAGTTTATCGCAGTATAGCCTTCTTAAGGCTTTTTTGAAGGCCTCGTGCACATTTTCTGTAATGTTTTCTACATTACCACCCACAAGGTTATCTTCTAGATATGTGGCATAATTTTCGATTTTAATTTCTCCATTCTTATTTATCATCATTCTTGAGGCCGCGGGTAAAAGATTTATCTCTTTTTTAATAGTTTTATGCGAAAGGATGCTTCCCAGCATAAGGTATTCATTTAACGCATCTACATCCAATTCTGTATTTAAATATTTAACTAATGGCTTAAAACTTGTAGAAATAATAAGGTATCCGTCGCCCTTATAATAATAAAGCGGCTGGAGTTCAAAGAAATCATTGAAAATGATATATTCTTCTTTTAGCCTGACAACTCCTATATAAGCACCATTTGTAAATTTTAACGCTATATCCTGCGCCTTGGAATCTAGGAGCATTTTCTTTAAATATCCCGCGGAATCAGATAAGAATTCATCCAAGGATATTTCTTTGAAAAATGGATTACCAAACAATATTAAACTTTTCTCGCTTAAATCTATACGAGACGCATATTTTATAATAGGGTTATGGGAAACTATAAAAGCTGAATTTTCATAGCAAAAAGATTCTTTAGCGTTTATGCCTGCCTTATCCAAGACTGCTTTCAGGATATACCCTGCGTCTTTGCCAATTACCCCCAATAATCCGTAGAAATCTTTCATATTACTACTTCCTTTTCGCAAAGATTAATAAAATCATTAACGGTATTGGCGAAATTAAATTTCTCCAAAGTAATTCTTCTAGAGTTTTCTTTTAGGTTTTTAAGTTTTTCTTTGTCGAGATAAATATTAGTAAGTAAATCTGCTAATCCCCGGTAATCTTTTGGTTTAATTAAATACCCGTTGATTCCTTCTTCAATTATATAAGGGCATCCTCCTACTTTGGGTAAAATACAAGGAACGCCCATCGAAAGTGCTTCGAGGGCAGAAAGCGGAAGCGCTTCGGTAAAAGAAGTTAAAATAAATATATCCGATTTATTAAGTACCGTTCTTACGTCTTTCAATATTCCCAAAAATTTCACTTTTTCATAGATATCCAGATTCTTTAAAGTCTTTTTGTAATATTCTAATAACCGAGCTCTGCCTTGCCCGACTATCAATAATTGCCAATTCGCCTTTAGATTAGTATCAAAAATCTTTAAACTGTTAAAAAGAGCGATTTGGTTTTTTATTGGTTTGAGGCTTGAGATATGCGCTATGGTGAAAATATTTTCTTTAGAACTAGGTGCAACAATTGGGACTTGGGTAATTCTTGCGTAAAAAGAAATATCGACACCGCCATGAATTAATCTTATATCTTTTCTTTTTAGCAAAAATCTTCTAATAATATTTTTTTCCTGTCCTGGATACAAAATAACCCATCTTCCTTTAAAAATATGCAAAATTAATAGATAAAAAAAATCAAACATCCAATCCAGAAAGGAAAAGGGAGAAACGCTATGAAATATAAGTAGCCGCGGTATTTTTAATTTAAGCCGCGCTATGGCTAAGGAGATAAAAAAATAACTAAAAACCCCGTTGGCAAGAACTATCTGTGGTTTGTATTCTTCTAATACATATTTTATTTTCTTAATGAAACCGGCGATATCCAGTTTAAACTTTCTTATTGCAAAAAAAAATTTAATTTCTCTATCTGAAAACGTTGTTATACTTTTATCTTTTTCTAAAATCAAAATAGCGCAATTATGACTGTATGCTTTTAATTTTTCTTCAAAATTAAGCGCCAGTTTTTCTGCTCCGCCTATTTGTCCGTTATCTAAAACAAACAGAATTTTCATTTTTTGCCTATCGCTTTTTTATATACCTCTAAAGTTTTCTCAGCGATATAGTTCCAGCTAAAATTACCATTGTTAAATTTCTTATTAATATTCTCCGATATTCTTTGCCGCTCTTGCGGGTTTTTTAATAAATCTATTATTGCCTTAGCTAATTTTTGCGCATTTTTCGGCTCAACCAGCCTTCCTGTAACATTATTTTCTGCACACACCAATTGTTTTGCTTGAGTATTTTTGCGAAATCTTTTTTTTGTAAATGTGTATTCAAAAAAAGGAGGTTGTTGATGAAGCTTCCGCCTAATTATGGGAATATTTAACAAAAATAATCTTATTAAGGATTTTAACCTGATTAAAAAATGTTTGTATGGCACTGTAATTATTAATGTACCGCTGGATTTTAGCGTTCGATGCATTTCCCGCAAGGCTTTGCCAATATCTTCCTCTTTAGGAAAGTGCTCTACCGCCCCCCATGATAAAATCATGTCAAAAACGTTTGGTTTATAAGGCATATTCAACAAATCTGCTTGGCATAAAGTATCAATACCGTATTCATAGCGGCATTTTTTTAAACCCGAAAAAACATAATCAAAACCGTAACAACGATATCCCTTGGAATAAAGGTATGCAACCCATTGTCCCATCCCGCATCCAGCTTCACAAATGTTATAGCTTTTTTCCAAAAACTGTTCCACATATTTCAATTCGGTCGAATTTAATAGCCCTAAGTGTTGGTCATAAATAAAATTCTTTACCGTGTAGGGCGACTGGTTCCAAAAATCTTTCCAAAAATATTTTAAGTTTTCCTCGGCCATTTATACGATTAAATTAGTTAGGTTAAATCACTTTTCTAATTTAGCGGTGATTATTAACGATTCTGAGAATCTAATAAACTTATTTTTAATAAACTTATTTTTCCTATTCTCAATGTCACAAATCACATTTCCAAAAAGTGCCTCAAAAATAAGTAATTTGAGCGAACGCAATAAAACGGTGCCCCGAATATCTGTAATCTCAAATCCATGCTCACGCAATAGCTGTAATAAGAGAGGTAAATAGATAATGCTTGTACTTGTTATAGTTTGGGTACCTGGCTCACGAAAATTATAAAAAGTAAGTTCTCCACTCTTTAAGAACGTATAACGGCCCTGCAAACTATGTATATTGGGAATAACTAATATAAAATTACCGTTATTTCTCAGAATTCTCGTTGTTTCCGCTATAAATTTACTGGGATAATTAAGATACTGGAGGGAAGCGCTACATATAACTATATCAAAACAATCATTTTCATAAGGCAATCTTTCATCTAAATCAGCCAGCTTAAAATCTATCATTGACCTATCTGCCCCAAAATAATCCAGAATATCACAAGCATAAACTTTATGGCCCTTAAAAGAGAGTATTTGCGCAACCTCCCCGCGGCCGCAAGCAGCATCAAGTATTATTTTAGAAGGTTTATTCTCAACAATTCTGACTATTTCAACGTATGAATAGAATGTACTATATTCTGCATTTCTTTTCGTAAGAGGGATATTTATGAAATATCTCATCTTGTCAATAGAGCGCTCAAGCCTCGCCAAGGGACCTTCCATATAATCCCTTTTCCAAGGCACTTTCTTAAGCTGCTCTATCGAAAGAGAATCCATATCAAGTTAATTAAGTATTTTACAGTCAAATGAAATGTGATTACCTGCGTCAATTTTTTTAATCACTATTTTATTTTGTTTACGTAATAAATCACTTCTATGCCCATCAATAGATAAGTTTGGAGAATAAATATCTATGCCTAAATTCTCTATGTGGGAATTATTTTTATTAATTATATTTACAATATATCCGTTTTTATCTTTTTTGCTAATTTCCATATTGCATTGTTGTACTTTTTTAAAGTGCTCCCAAATTGTAGAAATTGTATCAAACCATAATAATTCTTCTTTCTGCTTTTCCAACAGAGATCTTATAAGCATTTCGAAATTTTGTATCTCATCTATAGTAAAAACATTAATTGGATGTAACCAAATATTTGCTGAAGCATTTCTATCGATAACAGCTTTTATGGCATCGGACAATTGGTTGATATCTTCGGCAGAATTCGAAAACCCAATGTCTGGCATATAATAAAGCTCTGAATTATCATAGGGTTTAAATACGCTAAATTGCTCTTGATATTTACTGCCGCATCTAACTAATAATTCTATGCCTGCATTTTTTAAAATATTTATAATATCTTTTGATAAAGGCGTAATTATATAATCCTCGCCGGCAATATTTTTTCCTAGGGAAGTTATTAAATCTAAACGGTGATAATACTTATATGCATCCCCACAAAAAGGAAAGGCTAAAATATTAGCTCTTCTAAAACCATTTATCTCTGCAGTATTCTGCCAATCTTCTATGTCAATTTTCACATTATCCGCCGCCTCCAAGGCAACGTAAGGATGCGAAAAAGTATGGCATTCAATATCTTCACCCATTGTTTTTAGCTTTGATGCCTGGTCACCAAAATACCAATAGGGATATTTCTTATAGTCCCCATAGGGTTCATAAAAAAAGGTGGGTTTGTTCCTTCGCCATGTCACGATATCGGTAAAACCCGCATCCTTTGTTGCGTATGGCAGTATCTGATTGATGTGAAATGCTTTCCTGTCTTTATTTTCTTTCAATAAAACGTGCCCTGTGCAAAACCATGTTGCATGTGCATTGTATTTCTGCAGTATATGCATTATATTATCTGCACCCTTGCGCATCCCATATCCCATGCCATAACAAAACGTAAGGTTTATCGGTTTTTTTACCACTTTACTTATAGGGTTTAGAAGGTGGCCGCGAAGACGAGAGTATAAATTTGCTATATTTCCATGTGGAGCAGAAGTTTCATAATCTAAAGAGATTGCGATTGATGCTCTATGGAAGCCTTCGTGGGGAGATAAAGCTAAAATTGACATTATTTATTTATCCTTGTCTGCGGCCGTATAATTACTAATTTTTATTTTTGTCTGATTGTTTTTTTATATACTTCTATGGTCTCCTTAGCAATAAGATCCCAGCTAAATTTTCCTTCGTTTACCTTTTTACGTATATTTTCTGCCATTTTGTTTCTTTTCTCCGGGTTTCTTAATAAATCTGTGATTGTTTCTGCTAACTTCTGAGAATTACGAGGCGGAACCAATAAGCCCGTGACACCGTCATCAACAATTTCGGGTATACCACCTACATTGGTGGCTACCACAGGTTTATTAAAGGCATAAGCGGTCATTATAACTCCACTTTGCGTAGCGTCGGTGTAGGGACAAACTACAATGGTTGATTTTTGTATTAATTCTGTCAACTCTTTGTTTGGTATATAACGATTTATAATCTGGTAAATCTTATCTTCTTTTAGATAATCAATATCAAAATAATATTTGCCTTCACCTGCAAGAATAACTTTTAAATCATTGATTTCTTTTTTTATCATAGGGACGGCTTCAATTAAATACTCTATACCTTTATATGGAGAAATCCGACCAAAAAATATAATAGTGTTGCTCTCCTCCTTTAAAAGAGGGTTTTCCCATTTTTTATAAATTTCTAAAATACTGTAAGGAATAACAATAACTTTTTTCTCGTTTATACCCCTTAATTGTTGCGCCTGCAATAGACTCCATTTCGAATGTAAGATTTTATATCTGTTGCTTTTGAACAAAAAAATATTAATTAATTCTGCTAAAAATTTTCTTTCTCCGCTGTGCCCAATATAGTCGTGTATAGTATGTACTTTTGGGGTATGCGGTGCAAAAAATGATATTAATAATTGTTGAAAATTATTTCCATTGAAATGAACTAAATCATATTTATTATTTTTGACTATTCGTGCAAATTTACAAGAAAAGAAAACGCATTTAGAATTAAGTGTTTTAAACGTCTCGTAAATAAAAAAATAAATTTTAAAATTATTACCAATATACTCTTTAATTTTGTCACTAAGAATTCTATCTGTTATGTAGTCATGTAATAATCCGTTATTCACCTCTATATTTCTAAAATCTAATATGCTCTCTCTTCTGCTAGTTTGGGATAGCAAAATATATAGATCTACCTTGATGCTCTTTGATAGATATTTCGCTAAGGTAATAACGCTATCCACATGACCGAAGCTAATTATTGCTGCCTTCATTTATTATATATTTCTCTAATATCCTAAATATAGTCTGTGGCGATAAACTATTCATACAATTTTTATCTTTATTGCATGAAGCGAGATAGCAGCCGATGCAATCTAAATCTTTATTATATACAACATCACCTTTTCCAAATAAATCTATCTCCCAAGGAGAAGTTGGCCCCACTAATACAATAGCAATCTTTCCTAAAGCAATGCTCAAATGCATTCCTAAACTATCGGGCGTTAAAAAGATGTCTGAAAGATTGATTAGGGCACCGAATTCATCTAAAGAGTTATCGCACCCGGTATCGATAATTAAATCGCTTATATTATTGATTATCTCATTATTAAATTCCTTTTCTGTTTTTCCGCCATAAAGCAGAATTCCTACATTTGGATATGGTTTTTTTAATAATTTAATTGTTTCTATATAATTATTTAATGTCCACCTTTTTAACTGCCAGCGCGGACCCCCTCCAGTATTAACTCCGATGATTTTATTAAAGTATTCTAATTTTTTGTTTATTTTGAAACTATCGGCAAATTCTAATTGTTTTTCTGTGAGGTTATATTGTGGCTTAAAATATGGAGGGTTTAACCCACATACATTATATATGTGTTCAAAATAATTTTTGCGGTTAGATTTTTTTAAATCATCATTCATGCTCATCCAATACCATTGCCTGCTTCCTTTATTGACTGGAATAACTCTGCCTTTTTTATCGGCGGCAAAACCTTTTTTTATACACGCCTTAGAAAGGGCGTTTATGGTAGCGCTTAATGGTTCTAAATCTAGACACATAGAAATATCATATTTTTCATTAAGAATGAACTCTAAATAATTACCTTCTATACTCATTATTGCATCTACAAATTTATTTTTTTCTAACAAAGCAGTAGCATCGCCCTTTGTAATCCAGGTTATATGACAATGAGGATATTTATTTTTTATAGCGGGCAAGATAGAGGTTGTCCGTAAAACATCTCCTAAGGCTTCTAACTTTACAATTAGTATCTTTTTTTTGATAGGAGAATACTCTCGGCAATTATTACAAAACCTGTCATTAAGTTTATGAAAGTAGCATGGCTTATTGCCTTTATAATGCCTGCAATCAATGTGTATTAACATAATTTTCTGCTTGATTATTATTTATCTGGTCAGCCTAAACAAAAATGCATTCCAAGACCCTTAGGCCTCGTAGTAATAAGCAATATACCCTTTGGCTTTAAAATCTGTTTTAAATTATGAACTACTTTTTTCCAATTTCTGACATGCTCTAATAACTCCTTTTGGTTTAGCCTTGATATTTTTTAATGAATAACTTACACTTGATAATCGATGTCTAGTTTGGGCCGCGAGATCTCAGCAACTAAACTATATCCTCCATAGATAGACCCATTTTTACTAAAATATTTTTCAAAAAAACAAATAATATTAAATACGATAAATAATGCCAAATATGGCAAAATAAATTTAACTACTACGCCGTCGTTATTTATCGGATATATTTTATTAGCTTTAAGCAATAACTTTGAGCAGTAAAATCTGCGCTCTATATGTATTTTTTCAAAATATGGTTCAAAAAGCTTTCTTAGTGTGTTGCCTGAATAATGTCTAATATGTTCCTTTAACCCTTCATTGAGTGGCACCGTTTCAAGATTGGGTGTGGTTAGGAAAATGGAACCACTCTTTTCTAGCACTCGCGCCATTTCGATAACAGCCTTAGTATCATTATGAATATGCTCAATCACTTCTGTAAGCAAAATCTTATCGAAACATTTGTCCCTGAAGGGAAGATTTTCTGCGTTAGCATAAACCATAATTACTTCACTTTTTCTAAATCTGTCTTTTTTAATGTCTGTAACAGCCTCTTTAGAGAAGCCAAACATCTCATGCTGAGAACCAATTACGAGCGTCGGCAGTAAATCTATACTTATTATTATATTTTGAAGATATTTTGTGTCCGGCGAGGTCCGAGCACCTATTTCTAAGATTAAATCATTTTTTTTTACAAAATCATTAATTCTATGTTGCGTATCGTTTGCCGACATACCCTTAAATAGTATTTTGCTTACATAAAGTATTATTTTATTATTTTGTCTTGTCAGCCCAAATTTTCTGAAATAATTTAAGTGCATAACAATATTTTAAAAATAGGTTTTAAATATTAAGCAATAATAAATTTATTTTACAGTCGTTGATTTAGCAAGCTTTTATATATCTTGATAAATCTTTTTGCGATATTTTCCCAATCATAATGTTCTCTGGCGATGTCTCTGTTCAATACTTTCGGCAATTGTTTATTTTTAAGTATATTTTCTAATTTTTCTTTCCATTCTACATAATTTTTAATGCCGACCAAACATCCTACTTGTTCCTTTTCCATCAACTCAGCTGTTCCGCCTGTTTTAGTCGAAAATACAGGTAATTCGCAAGCAAAAGCCTCTATCGTTGAAACCGATGCACCTTCGCTACAGGATGTTGAAATAAATAAGTCGGCGCTATTTAAATATTTTAATAAATTCTCCCCTCTCATATAACCTGGAAATTGTATTTTTCCTTCTTTTAATAAAGGCGTTGCTATTTTCTGTAAATAATTTTCATACTTTTCGTCGCCATGGCCAATAACTAAGTATAAGAAGTCATACTTGTCCATGATTTCTATTAAAACTTTAATAAATTTATCTATCTGCTTGATGTCACGAAAGCTAGCGACGCTTGCCATTATAAATTTATCTTTTGGTAAGACCAGTTCCTTTCTGCACCGTTCTTTATCGCCTTTTTTAAAAAATGAAAAGTCACAGCCCATGGTTATTTTTTCCATTTTACCTTTGTATATTCTTTTGAGATGATTTAAGTTTTTATCGTTACAATATGTTATATACTTTATTTTCCCGATATGCTGTTTAATCCAAAAATGCTCAAATAGATGGTCTATTTTAGAAGGCAAATTTTTTGTTAGAGTAAAAAATTGCGTTGAGGGTAAGTTAATAACGCCGAGGAAAGAAAAAGTAGTCGGAGTATTATTAATTTTTTCAAGTATTTCAAGTATATTTTTATTAAACTCCAGTGGGTTGCCATTTAAATGAACAAGTATGTTTTCATCTTTTGCTTTTTTTTCTATTTCTCTGAGCATGCATTCTGAATGAATCTCGTTTATAATTTTAAGTCCATAGAGTTTCTTCTTGTTTACGGCGGGAAACAAGCGATAGACTAAACTATTTTCAAAAGTATGGCTTATAACTTCATCTGCTCGTAAATCCGGCTGCCACACTTCATAATTAAACATATCGGTCAGCTTTAATATGGCGTTACCCAAGGAGTGAGGAAATTCATTTCCGGTTATCCCTACCACCTCTCCCTTTTTATTTCTCCAGTTCTTTCCTGGCAATTCTTTGTCCTTAAAATAATCGTATGCGGATTGATGAGGTAAAATATTGACAATTGTTTTTTTGCTCCCTATGCTCATTTTTTATTGATTAAATCTAAGATGTTATCGTATACTGCATCCACATATAAATATCGCATACAATTATTGTCACAAGTAGGTGAATAGTAACAATTGCAATCTATTGTTGGCTGTAAGACTAATCCTTTTTCATAAAGATAGAATTCATTTTTATTAAAACAACTATTTAAAACTATAACTTTTTTATCTAAACCTATAGCTATGTGCATTGCCATTGTAACCGCAGTTACAACTAAATCGCATTGGTTAACTAAGTTAATAAACTTTTTTAGAGCGAAATGACCGAAATATTTTGCGCCGGTCTTACTGCTTATTTCTTCGTTCCTGCCATTTTCTGCTTCTCCACCTAATAAAACCACCTCAAATCCTTCGTTGGCTAATTTACCGGCTAAATTAACCCAATAATCCTCGGACCACAGTCTGGATTTCCATCTATCCCCGCAGCCAGTATTTAAGCCAATGGTTTTCTTATCCCGATTTATGTTCCAGAGGCCTTGTTCTTTCAGTTTATCGTTCAATATATAATGTTCGCCTTTAAATTTATATCCGCATATTTCAAAGATTTCTTCTAAATAATTCTTGCGATTTTTTTTACTTAAATCATCCCATAAGCCGGTTAACCATTTTTCTTTTGCTGCTTTATTTGAAAAATATGAGCACTTTCCCATCCTATCCATAGAAAATCCGGATTTCTTTCGTGCTTTTATCTTGGTGGCAAGAGAAATAGCTAATTTATCTTTATCTAAATTTATTACCCAATCAAAAATATTATTTTCTAACCAAACGGTGTTTGCGATGTTAACGTTTAAATTATTATCAACATAATCCTCTGGCAAAACATCTGGGTATTGCGTTAACCAGCTGATTTCACAAGCTGGAAATTCTTCTTTTATTCTTCTTAAAAGTGGCGTTGTCCTAATAACATCTCCCACTGCCGCGAGCTTGATAATCAATATTCTAGTGCTTATCTTTTTATAATATTCGCATTTAAGGCAGTGGGTTTTGTATTTTTTATGGGGATAGCAAGGGGAATCTCCTTTATAATATTTACAATTAACTTTAGTCATAAATTCTCCTTATGATAGCGGTTATAAATTTATCATTGGCCCACTTTTTACTATTTAACTGCTTTGAGCTGGGGGCTTGTTGCATTTAACAAATATTCTTACCGCGCGCTCAAAACCCAATGTTCGCCAAATTCTGAATCTTATTTTCGATTTTATGCTTCTATAAATATTTGTTTTTTTTGTCGGTAGCTCAATAAGTTTGTATAGCTCGATATTACAAAAACCTAACAATTTTAATATACCGTAGAGAAATTTAATAGGGTAATGTTGTATGTGTGTCGGGTCACTCCAAAAATAGGTAGGATGAAATATATTGGGAGTAGATATATATAAGCATCCGTTATCATCAAGTAGCTCTTTGCATAATTCAAAATATTTTATTCCCTCGGCAAGCTCCAGGTGCTCAATGAGTTCCAACAAACAAATGAAATCAAATTTTTCCTTTACCTCTGAAATGTCTTTAAAATCGTGCCCTACCGACTTGTCTACGTCAAGGCTTTTATATATTCCTTTAAAACCGCTTCCCCGCAAAAGATTCTCCAATGCTCTATCGCCGGCACCGATATCCAAAATTCGCCCTTTTAACCAAAAATCTTTCGGGATATCTTTTATAATATATTTCATTAGATATTGGTCTTCTGAATGTAAAAATAGCTCCTTAGCCTCAGGAAAATCTTGAACTATCGTTTTTAATTCATTCCACCTTTCAAATAAAACATTATTCTTACTCATTTTTGTTCTCCCTACCACGCATAGTTTTTATAATAAAGTAATCCTAATAAATTTTCCCGGAAACTTTTTTATATAAATCAAGCGTTTCTCTTGCGGTCCTATCCCAAGTAAATTTATGCGCATACTCACTTGCTTTAAGTGTAATATCTTTTACGTATGCTCTATCATTTAAAATTTTATCAATCGCATTGAATATCTGTTGATCGTCTTCGGGATTTACCAAAAAAGAATATCCTTTTGTTAGCTCTGTTAAAGAAGAATTATCAGCAACTATCGCGGGTGTTCCTACCGCCATTGCCTCCAAAGGGGGTATGCCAAATCCTTCGTATAAAGATAAGAAAAAAAATATTTTGGCATTGGAGTATATGTACGGTAATTCTTCCTGTGTTACACAACCCATAAATAAAATATCTTTTTCTATCTTTAGCTTATCTACTTGAGCCCTAACTTTTAGATAGTCTTCTCCATATGGCGGGCCAATCAATAGCAATTTTATATCTATTTTCCTTAGCTTCCGGTACTTATAAAAGATGTCTATTAGCCGCGGAATGTTTTTCCTTGGGACAAAATTTCCTACATATAGGAAATATTCTTCCGGCAAAGAATATTTTTTTTTAATTTCTGCAGAATTTTTTTCTTTTTCTTCTTGACCAACATTGGTAAAGCCTAAGAAAATATCATTCAAGCCATTATAGATAACTGCGATCTTTTCAGCTTTTACGTTAAACTTTATCAGATCATTCTTTGTGCTGCTTGACATGGCGATTATTGAATTATACCTATTTAGTGAGCTAAATATCTTGCGCATATATTTATTATGGGAATTGTTAGTAAAATCCGGATTGATTTTGAAAAATACGTCCGCAACGGTTGAAATCGATAGAATATTTTTTCTTGTCAGACTCACAATTTCGGTTCCATGAAAAATATTTATTTTATGCCTCCTGCAAAGATAAGGGTAGAGTAATTTATACTTAAAGCTAAGGCTTAGCGGAATGATTGAAGGTAAAGGGAATCTTGTTGTGATAAGTCTACATCTTTTTTTAATAGGTTCAGGGAGGGTGGGAAAGTTTGCCCTGAATGAATTGTAGAATAAAAAAAAATCAAATTCTTGATATTTTACTCCACATAGACTATTTAACAGGCCTCGTGAGTATTCTCCAATTCCCCCTATCCCTTGAGCAAGATGATAGTCATAAGCGATTCTTATATTTGACATTTCTTAATGAATCTCCTCTGTTTTAGAGTGTGATTGCTTAGACTCTCTGGGCCGTTTCGTGGCACCTACCCTGAAACCTTTCTCCTTACAGCTCCAGACAACGTATTCAGCTAGCACTGTTTTAAACTTCAGCTATTTTCGGAAACATCCCTTCTAGCAAGTATTTCAGAGATTCCAAAAAATATCATTATAAAAGCAGACTTATACGCATAAAAGGGAGTAAAAAAATCCCAGGTAAAAAAATAACCCACAAGCATGGCAATAAAACCTATTAGTAACACCCTTAATGACTCTCTATGAATATTTTCTTGCCCCATTCTTCTTAACGTAGAAAGTATCATTTTAAAATATGAAATAAATAAAAAAATATACAATAAAAAGCCGATAACGCCTAGAACTAAAATGGTATTAAAAAATCCCCAGTCATTATCATAATAAGCTGCGGATACGCTGGAAAAACCGTAACCTAAAATCATATTTTGGCTAATTTTATCCTGTAAAACCCTTAATTGCAGCAGCCTGCCCCCAAAGGTATCAATTTGGCTCCCCTTGCCTTCAAAAAACATAAAAACCTGTGATATTCTACCCCAGGCGCTTTCTTTTAAATATTCTTCGGAAATTACGCCAAATTTAATCAAGACAAACACCAACAAAAGGATTAATAAAACTACCGCGGTAATCTGCACTGCATCCTTTATCCTTCTGGAAAAAACGCCTATAAAAATAATAGTAAATATTACAAATAAGACTCTAGTGGCTGAAATAAACATACTTAAAAATGCCGTGATAACAACAAGATAAATATAGGGTTTGTTTATTAGTTTTACTTTGCGCTTGATAAGCAGCAAACCGCCAAGATAGCTGAAAAGTAATATTTCTACACTTGTTGCCATCGGCCTTAATTCGCCGGTAACGGTATTTATTACTAGTATTTCCCTTGCATAAGGGTCAAAAAAAGAAATAAACTCTTCTCCTGTTGATAAAAAATAAAATTGATCAATAATAATAAAAAATACTATCGGAAAAATCAAGTTTATAAACCTAAATATATCCTCTTCCGATTTTATAAAAGTTGTAAAGAAAATATACCAAAAAAAATAAATGACCGGCCTTATATATGTTACTGATGCGTCTAATGATTCACTGTAAAATAGAATACCCCAAAAAAACGAAAAGATAAAATAGACAACTAAAAGCATAAGCGGTATTTTCAAGGCTAAATTTAAACGTGAGTGTCTATGCTGCAGAAAAGCCTTTATGGTCATAAGAACAGTGAAGCAATCAATTGGTGATAGGGAGGCTCCCGGTAGAATTTTGATAAGAGGCAGATTGGATGTAGGCGTAGACATGAAAAACCATGCCGGGCAATCTAAAATTATGAAGAAAAAGGCCATCCAGAAGTAATTTCTCTTTGAAAACCACGCCACGCCTAAAAGAATAAAGAAAAATGGCAAGGCTAAACTGGTTTTGACGTATACAAAATAGATAGCAGCAGCAAATAAAAAATAGAAGAATAAAGGTTCTAATTTTGAAAAATATATTGCCTTTCTTTCTGGTTGATATGTTTCGCTAGTCATTACTTATACCAAAGTATCAATTTTTAATAAAACTTTTGAAATCGCACTCAACAAGTGGCTCAACAACTACAATACGGATTTTCCGCGCCAGAGTTTACACAATCTTACACCCAGACAGTTCCGCCAGAGGCGGACAGGTATGAAAAATCTATTAACAAAGAGCTTATTTCTAACTCAAGAAAATTACCTTTGGTAATAACTATTTAGTCCAACAGGCGCGCAGCGCCTGCTGGGTAGGTTATTTTCAGTGGTATAGGAAAGTTTTACTTGTGCCCTTTAGGGTATTCTTTCCTATACCTTAAAAAAGCCTTGACTAACGGGGCTATTACAATTCCTTGTCGAATTTCCGCTTTTCTCCGTCCATTGGGCACCTCCTTTTATCCTAGAGCCAGTATCCTAACACCTTACATTCAAGTTTCTAACGCAACACTCTTGGTGAATATCTCTCTAGGCGTATAAAAGCCTAATATTTTTCTTGGCCTATTGTTAAGCAAGTCTTCAACGTATTTAAGCTGCTTAGCTGATATTCTTGAAAAATCGGTTC
>JAUYCY010000106.1 GCA_030692055.1 Candidatus Omnitrophota bacterium
AACCGATTTTTCAAGAATATCAGCTAAGCAGCTTAAATACGTTGAAGACTTGCTTAACAATAGGCCAAGAAAAATATTAGGCTTTTATACGCCTAGAGAGATATTCACCAAGAGTGTTGCGTTAGAAACTTGAATGTAAGCAGCTACCATAATTTGGAATTCCCTTCTCCACAATGCTCATTTCATTAAGGTTCTTTTTCTCAATCTATCTGACATTTGAAGGTCCGACCCCAGAATCTTCTCTTTATGTTATCCGCGCCCATCGCAAAATCGTATAATGAAACTTGCCCCGATTTATCGGGGCGTAGTTGAATTATCCCCGAACGAAGTGAGCGGGATGACTTTGGTTAAAAATTCATCAAGTGGATCGTCAGGCATTGGTAATTTCTAATTTAGAGATCTAGCCTTATTATCCTCGCCTCATTTTATATCAACAATGTAGTTTTGTAAAAATTTTTCAGTTGCTTTCACGGTCTCTTCTTTCGCTCTACGCGGGCTGGAAGCTACCCAGACTGTGAAATTGTATAATTCCTGAACATCAACTTTCAGCCATTTGTTATTTTTATGAAGAAAAACGAACAATGTGGTCATCGCGATGCGCTTGTTCCCATTCTGAAAGGGATGGTTTTTGATCATGAGGTAAAACAAAATGCTTGCCTTCGCGATAAAGGAAGGGTAAAGCGATTTTCCGGAGAAACTTTGAAAAGGCACGGCTAAACAGCTTTCTAAAATATTGGGAAAACGCGTAGAAAAATCAGGAATCGGCTCATGAAACGATAATAGTTCTTTTGCCAACCGAAACGCTATATATTCTACTTCTTTTACGGTAATAGTTTTCATTACTCTTTACCCAACAGTTTAAGCACTTCGCCGTATTCGCTTACGGTTTTTTTGACGGCGGCATCTATTTCTTTCTTTTCGCTCTCACTTAAGGTTTTACCCAAAATTTCATCAATGTATTTTTTAGGAATAATATACATTTTGCCGATTTTTTCCGCCGGCACCTGACCTTTTTTAACCTTTTTATAGACGGCAATTCTGGTAATACCTAAAACCTTAGCCAACTGCGCAATAGTGATATATTCTTGCGATTTCATAATCCCTGCCTTTTTAATCTTAATTATTCCAATACCAACCTATAAATAACCGCCGTTTACCCTTACCCACTGCTCATTATTCACCAGTTATTGTATTACGTTAACCCCAATGTGCACGGTTAACAATGGTTAACCGTGCAAGTATAGGTTAACATAGAATTAGATGAATGTCAAGTTGTAGGTAGTGTAATATGTGCCTTTGCGCTTAGGAATTGGCTGGGTGCTTCTATCTTATTTAAACACAGAAACTCTGCCTTTATAAAATACTAATGTGGCGGGCAATACTTGACTCTATAATTTCCTACTCTATTGCGTGTTTTATGGCTCTAACTATTTATCTTTTTCTCTTTTTAAACACCGGCTTCTTTTCAGCGTATTTATTAAAAGGGTGCTCTTGGGTAATTTCCCTGTGCCGCGGCCTATCATCAAGGCGTGTTTTAAACGAACCGCCTCCCTTGTGCTTTGAAAAACACTGCTTACAGTATACCGGACGGCCCTGGCTGGGCCTAAAAGGAACTTCGCATTCGGTATTACAATCCGCGCATATTGCCTGAAAAAAGGTTCTCTCACCGCGGTCATGGTCGTATCTGGCCTCAGCGCGGCCATGAGACGGCTCGAAACTCCGGAAAGGTTTTGAATAAGGTTTCGCCTCAGAAGACCTCTGCTCAGATTGGCTTAGCAAGGTATCTATCTTCTTCTCCAAAAAAACCAGTTGTTGCTGCATTTTAATAATAAGCTCAGTCACGTCCGGTTTAGCCTGCGGCTCTGCCAAAGAACTTTTGTGATTCAAGCGTTTTTTCATCTTACTCCTTTAATGAGCACATCATTTTTCCAAGCCATAATGGCGCAGGAAAAATGATAGTGCGAATTAACCCCGACGAACGTTGTGAAATTATCGAAGAGAATTTCACAACATCTTCGTGAGTCGGGGTAATGTATTTGAGACATTTCACCTATCTTTATTAGTATCGTGTCCCCTGATTACGATTTCTTTCAAAGCTTTATGGTATGTACAGAAGTCACAGCCTGAGCTATGATCAGGAATCTCAGAGCTCATTAGGCACTTATGCATCTCAATAATCTTATCCTCAATCCATGAATCATTTCCCTCGTAAGGTATTATTTTTATATCAAACTCAAGCTTTGCGCTAAAGGTATCTCTATCTGTAAGTCCGTTGCAGTAAACAAAATAACCTGTAGATGATACATTAAAACCATTCTTTCTGAATAACCACTGGTATATCTCCATCTGCCTCTTATAAGAGACCTGCCAATCCGCGTCGATACTTACCTCTTTTTCCTTTGATGTGCTCTTATAATCTACGATAAAAAGCTGACCGTCCGTACCAACCCAAATATCATCAATACCCCCTGTAAGTAAAAGATTTGTCGGGGTGTGCAAATATTCTATCCCACCACGAAGGGCATCCCGCCAGTAATTCAATTTTTCATGTTTAAAAGGAACAGCGTTAATTCCATTCGCTTCCATAAGAGGATGGCTTGTTTGGCTCGCTCTATGTATATCAAATTCTTTCTTAAGCAGCTTATCTACTGCAGAGTTTAGAGTAAAAGGATAACCTGGGGGCTGGCCTACGCCTAGCCTTCTATCCAGATAAAAACAGCGCGGGCAATTAATAAATAGCTCTATTCTAGAGCGGCTTAATTTAAACGATGCTTTACTTAGCGGATCAAATAAATTTCGAGTTCTTCTGCCGGTATAGTATTTAGACATACCTTCTTAATTCTTGGAACATCATACTCAATTCTGAATTATGTAATGTGTCCCTGAAATTCATGGATGGATTTTAGACATTTCACCTATCTTTGTCAAGAAAGTTCACTTGCCAACGAAGTTGGCAAGTTCACAGCTTTGAACTTCCTTGCGGCAGTCCCGCAGGACACCCTGTTGGGTAGCCTTTCGACCCAAAGCTGAACTCTTCGCATTACCACGACGCATTTTTACTTGTGCCCTTTAGGGTATACTTTCCTATACCGCAAGAAAATTAGTATTGTGTCCCCTGATTATGGCTCACAAATTATACACAAAATCATTTGTGGCTCATTTTTTGATTTATTTGAGCCAATAGCTATTTTGTGGCTCACATTGTTTTATTCTACAATTGCAATAAGCTTATTAAAAATCAACATTTCCGCGCGCCGACCACTTCCCTGCTCAATTATTGACAGAATTTTTTCGGCCTTAAGTCTTTTAAGCGCTCGTTTTGCAGTAGCCGGCGGGATTCCGGAAATTTTAATAAAATCAGTTGTTCGAAAGATCGGTCTACGAAAAATAGTATCTAAAATTTTTATAGCGTATGGAGAATGAGTTACTGCTGTAATCCGCTCTTTTTTCCTATCGTATAATTCTAAAATAGCTTTTGCCTTAACGCTATTAGTTTTTGCCTGTTCAATCACTGCTTTTAAAAAAAATTCGATCCATTCGTTCCACTTATTTTCTTGGGTTATGGCTCTTAACCGCGCGTAATACTCCTCTCGATTTTTTTCTAGATATTCGCTGATGTAAAACATCGGTGACTGCAAAACGCGCTTTTCAAATAAAAACAACGGTATAAGAATACGCCCAACCCTGCCATTACCGTCAAGGAAAGGGTGAACAATTTCAAATTGTGCATGAACAACGGCAAGTTGAACAAGGCGATCTTTTTCGTCGAAATGAATATATTTCTCAAAATTCGAAAGATGTTCCATAAGCGTCAATGGCTCAGGCGGTACATATAAAGCGTCTTCGATTTTTGCACCTGGCTTACTGATATAATTCTGGCTTTTTCTAAAATCACCCCTAGCTTTATCTTTACCGCGCACGCTGTTAAGCAATATGCCGTGAATATCCTTTATCATATTTAAAGTGAGCGGCTTTTGCTCCAATTGCTTTACCGCGTAATTCATGGCCTCACGGTAATTGATAATCTCCTGTATATCGTGATACTTTTCATTAGCAATATAGGAAATACGATACTGCTGTCTTTTGGGAAAGAGTCAGTGAGATTTCTTTTTAGGTCATAGAATTTAGGGACACAGGCTTAACCATATGCCGCATGAAAATGCCCCACTTCTGTCCCCTTGAGCCAATTGCCCACTTCGGCGCCACATTATGCGCCATTTTTATCTCGGACATTATTCCGGACATTTCTGACTTATTTCGGACATTGTTAATCAGGGGACAAACAATCAGGGGACACAATGAACTCATTTATTTAATTGAGTCCCCGGAATTCTTTATTTTTTAAACGGGGCAAAGAGAACCGCCTGCGTAAGAATACTATTTATTCTTAACTTTTATTTTCATAGGTAACCCCGTTATCCTTCGGAATCAAGAGCTCTTTTGGCCGCTGCTTGTTCAGCCTCCCGCTTACTAGAACCAGTCCCCCGGCCTAATACCCTGTCCTTAAGCATTACCTCTACTATGAACGTCTTTTCGTGCTCTAATCCTTCTTTCGAGATAATCTTATAAACAGGAATATGATAATTTTGCTTTTGACAGAACTCTTGAAGTCTGCCTTTGTAGTTTTCTATTAAAAGATTATTCTCTATTTCCTCTTTAACAATATTGACCACCGCATCTGCCGCTGTGTCAAAATTGCTATCAAGAAATATGGCTCCTATTGTTGCTTCAAGAGCATTTGCTAAGTTTGATTCTTTTTCTCTCCCTTTTGTTTGCACTTCGCCTTTACCAAGCATGAGATACTTTCCAATCTCCAGCTTTTTAGCTATTCGCGAAAGAGTCTTTGCGTTTACTATTCTTGCCCGTAACATAGTAAGTTTGCCTTCCCCAAATTCAGAATGCTTTTTGAAGAGATAACTGCTAATGACTGCTCCCAGCAGGCTATCTCCGAGAAACTCAAGCCTCTCATTACTTTCCACATTATGTTCGCTGGCATACGAAGAGTGGCTCAGCGCTTGCATTAGCAGATATGAGTTTGAAAAGGTATAACGTAAATTTTGCTGTAATTCATTCATAGCATATGCGTGGCACTTCATAATCAGGGAACACAATACTTATTTCTCTCTTCCACCCACACCTCTCGCTTAGCCCTAAGCTTACGCTTTAGGACAATTCGGCTACCCAGCAGGGTGTCCTGTTGGACTAAGCTTTTTTACTATCGTAAAAAAGCGAGCCTCATTGAAAAACCCTTCACCGTTTCCAGCTAAACCTTCCCCCTACCCAAACCTTACCCTTTTTCCCATTAAATATGAAGGTTGGTAGGTTGCAGGCCAGAGGGCCGTGGTTTGACATCCGATTAGTCAAAGCCATAAGTTGTTAGGTTATAGGTCGTAGAATTTAGGGGGACACAGACTTAACCATATGCCGCGCGCCGCCTGAAACTGCCCCTTTCGCCCCCTTGGCACGTTTATGGCGCATTTGTTTGTCGCGTTTACTTAATCACGCTGTAATCGCGCAGTTGTCCGATATGCCCCCAAATATTGTTTCGTGACATTTTTCATGACATTTCTAAAGCTTTCGTGACATTAATATGGAATTTATCCTTATAATTTATCCGACATTTATCCGACGTTTCCTGAGTTTATCCGACACTCCATTTTAGATACGTCCATATTTTCACTTTTTATTATCACGTTCTATGCCTTATTATCACGTTTACGTCAACGTGCACTTCTACCAGTTCCAATCACCTCAACCTTACCTTTGGCGCGAAGATCTTCAAGAATCACTCTGATCATTGGACGACTGACACTCGGACATTCATGTTCGATTTCGGAGATAGCGAACTCACCCGCTTAGTTAAAACTTGAATTCGATTTGCGGATTTTCTTTTTTAATTAATTCTTTAATTGCGCAAAGAAATTTCGAGGCTATACCTATTGCATTTTCTGCTTCGGTTTTTGATATTGAGATATCAATGTCGCAGGTGAATATATTTCTTTTACGACGCATCCTATCAAAATGTTCAGCGAGAACTTTTGATTCCTCGCTTAAAAAGAACGTCATAAACTCTACGGCAGTTTTGTGCTGTGATCCATCCGAAGGACGAAATCCCTTAAAAAGCATAAAAGCCCGCGCCATACGCAGCATTGCCAAATACGCAGTGGTATACGCGATGGCCTCATCGATGGCAAGATTAGCGTTCGCGGTCATTGAGTCTCGTTCGGCGCGTATTGCGATTTTCTCAATAGCCGATACGTTAGCTTTTTGCTCCTTCAGTAAACCTTTGCTTAAATATTCCTCAACAAATCTTTTATAGGTCATTTTTGCTGCCTACGAGAAAGATTTTAGGACTGTTTTTAAGCCCAAGGATAAAGGAATCTTTTTCTTCTATTTTTTCCCTAAACTCGTTTTTAGTAAAAAGAGCGTAGTTTATCTCACGTTTCAGGATCCGTTCTAATTTTCTTATTTTGCTTAATAACGCGCTTTCATTGATTTCTCCTACGATCAAAATATCAATGTCACTTTTAGCATTTTCCTCTTTCCTTGCGAACGAGCCGTAGATAAAGGCGAGCTCGACGCCCCTTTACCTCTTTTACCATTTGCTTAAGCAAGGCCTGCGCGCCTATGGTCTTAAATACGATGCTTTTCAGTTCTTCAAATAAAGGATATGATTTGTTAAGGTAATAATAGACTAAATTAGCCTTCCTTTTTGATACAAAAACCCCATCGTCTTCCAGACGGATCAGCTCTGCCCGTATCATGCTGACCGGCACACGAAGCAAGCGTTCCAACTCACGCAGATAATACTCGCTATCGGGATTCGTAAAATAGAGCCGAAATAGCTCTTTGCGTGTTTTTGAATTAAAAATGCGGCCTATATCCATAATGTATGTACCTTTTTTATATTACAATTGTAATGTTTTTACATTACAAAGTCAAATGCATTTTAGGAATTCCGCGGGATTATTATTGCCTCATTAAATACCTTCAAAAACAAAATAAACTAAAAAAGCTAATCATACCAAACCGCTTCAAATACTCCTCTCTTTTACGAAAATTTACCAGAGATATGGCCTTTGTGAATGATTTACGGGGAAAATTGGAATATAAATAAAAAAGAGGCATTCCGCGGGACGAGCCCTTTGGATAGCCTCTTATCGTGATCCACTTTAAATATACCCTATCTGCCAAAAAATGTCAAGTTTTTTTCCTTTTAAGGTAACGCAAGCAAAAGTGTGTAAGTCCTCATAGTGTATCAGCCCCTAGTTGATTAAACTTCTTACAAGGGTGTTCCTTCCAGTGTTTGTTTAAATGGTTGAAAATAGCAAAGATTATCCTGTCACAACTTGCGGCATTA
>JAUYCY010000175.1 GCA_030692055.1 Candidatus Omnitrophota bacterium
TTTTATTTACCCTGTCTTCTGAAATATCAAAAGAAGCTGTTTCTTTAAAGCGTTTTTCTAAATGCTCGAGATCTACTTCTTTCTTTTTGCTTTTCAACAACATTAGGCAATCTTCTATGTCTACACCACTGCCTCTGAATAAATCAAAAATGAAACCGTCTTCTCTTGACCAGCCAGAACCAGTAATGGATTTATAACCAAGCTGTTTTAAAGTAGCTATAAGATACTCATATTCATCTACGTTAGGGACAATTAAATCTATGTCCTTAGTAGATGCTTTTATTCCTAAAAGCGTCAATGCGGTTCCTCCGCAAGCAATCAGATGAATACCTCTTTTAAGAAACCCATCCCAGCCAATAATTCTATCCATTAAACCTTGTTTATCTATTCTGTATTCCATACAATTATTTGTATATATTTATACAACTCTCTGTATTAAAGTATACAATATATTTTCCTATTTGTCAAGGCCAAGCAGTAACCAAGCAGAGACGTCTCTATCTAAACACTTTCCATCGCCTTATTAATTTTCTCTAACGCTTTATCAAGTTCGAAATTCTCGCGCTCGCCCGAAGTTAAAACGTCGAATAATTCATTTTCTATTCTCGAGCTCATATCCTTGACTTCAGCATCCGAGCGGCCAAGATTGACACGGTATTTCGATAAATCTGTATCTGCGCCATCTTCAGCAAGTTTTTTCTGAAAAAGCGCCATTACCTCTTGGCTCGCAAGATTAAACTTGTTACGCAGGATAAAATCAAGATCATAAAAATCACGCGGAGCAATCTTCTTACGGATGGATCCTGCGCGTAATTTCTCTGATACTAATTCATTGAGAGATAAACAAGCAACTTTCCCGCCATCAAAAAGCGGTTCTCCTGTAAATGGATGCAGGAAATTATGCTGAACCTGACGCTTTTCTATCGAAGAAATAGGATTATACCTAAGCCCGATTTCTAATTTAATTTTTGCTTCGATTGGGCGCAAGGCTGATTGATAAATAAGATAATCTACATACTGCTTAGATTCATTCCGTCCGGGATTATCTGAGTCATCAATCTTCATTTCAAACTGCTCTGCAAATTTTTTAATATTATCCTTTACCGGCTGGATGCATTTCCGCCTTTCACCGCGCGTGGCCTCGTACCGAGGAAGTTTCATGCTAAAATCAAGGTCTTCGCTCAAGCGATAATACGCATAATAAACCTTATTCAGGCATGTCCCGCCTTTAAAAATAAGGCCGTCCGAAAGTTCATGCACCCGGGAAAGGACCAGTGTCAAATAATAATCTTTCTCCAATAGAGGCAATAAGAATTCCTTTTTCTTTGATGCCCTCTCAAGAGTTTTTATAAATTCTTCTTTATTTTTGTGAATCATCAACGATAACTCTCCAAATCTTATTGAGCTTTCCTTTACGTGACCCATTAAAAGAACTAACTGCCGTTTTTTTCACGCTTTTCCTAAGCGGGCTTAGTGCGGCACTGACTATACCTAAATCATCTAGTACTAAACCTATGCGCTTTCTGGTTGTAATATTCGGAAAACGTGCGGCATATTCTACGAGCTTTTTGATATTGCATTTCTTCTCTCTAACGATTTGCATAAATATTTGGACAGCGTTATTAATACCGCCGACCGACTTGTTAAAATAAATAAGGTCTATAAGCGTCTTCTCTTTAGAGCTAACTACCACATCCGTATCTTTAACTTTTATGACTTCCTGGCCATATATGCGATTTTCCGAAACCCTGATGAACTTGTAGGAGATACCGCAAATAATTCTTTCCATACGCATAGTTGTATTAAGAACATATACAGTTTGAAAAAGCTGCTCCGTAAAACCGTAGTAATTAAACATGGTTGAATATCCAATATAATAATTCTTTTGGGGGAAGAAAAGTGGAGGAATAAGCAGCTCATCAACCCCTGTTCCTTCAGGGCCGGATTCAAGAGGAGAAAAGGCATATGCGCCGCGTTTTATAGGCGTCAGTATTTTCTTCTTTTTAAGCCTGAAAACGACCTGTTTTCTATCCTCAGGAGACAGTTTAAACAACTGATCAAGATCCCCTGTTGTGACAATCGTCTTTTTTTCATACGTTAAACGAGCTACTATACTGATCTCTATCGGTCCTAAAGTCTTTGCTGTATTTTTAGGTGTCATAGGTTATCTCCCAAATAACTTTCATATACTTTTTCTACATATAAGTTTATCACAACTTTTCTCGTTGTCAATAAAAATATGTGTTTCCCAGAGACGTCTACCAATCTATAGCGGAACCTGCCTTAATAGATTAGTAGACGTCTCTATGAGTTTTTTCTGGACATAGGACCTTATTTTAAGATCTGGTATAAGAACTGCCCATTTTTTAGCTTTTTTAAAACTAAATTTCTTGGAAAAGCGCAGTTCTGGAAAATAGTTAAATTGCCTTTTTCTGCGGCCTGAAAGATACAAACAGTCCACAAGCGCCTTTTCTGGTTCTGCTATTAAAAAGCCCC
>JAUYCY010000177.1 GCA_030692055.1 Candidatus Omnitrophota bacterium
AGTATATGAAAGATTGGCTCCTGGCCGGATCGTATCCCGGGTAAATGACCAGTAGCCGGTATAGGAACTGATTGCTCCGAGATTGTCTTCGGCATAAGCGCGCCAGGAATAGGTGTTGTCAGTGGCAAAGGCAACCGGTCCCCATGTACTGGTTCCGGAAGTAGTGACATAGCCTCCGTTTCCGGTTCCGAATCCGGTAACTTCGAAGTTTGCCCTGATTGTTTGTCCGGTATCGCTATCGGTGACGGTGGCCGAGAACGTAGGATCGGGAGCTGCCGCATTAACATACGAACCATTAGCAGGACTAACTAAAGTAGGAATATCGGGAGCATGATTGACGTTTGCCGTCACTGTATCCGAAAATTGGCTGACAGTGAAATTTATTTGCGGACCCGACTCATAATAATTATTTTTGAATCTCGTATCATATATTCTATATCTTAATTCTAAGGTGTAGCTTCCCACGGCAAGATTGGGTGTAAAAAAATCAATTTGATAAATATTCACGCAAGCACCCTCAACACAACCATCAACACAGAAACCCCCTGTTTGTGTCCATTGGCTCCCCTGTGTCAGATTGGTCCAAGCTCCTCCATTAATACGATATGATATACCGTTACCGGCTGTATCATAGATTCTGAAAGCGTAGTTTTGTTCGGGAAGACTACAATCTCCTATTTCCGTTTCGTAAGTACCTGTGTAGTGATAAGCGCTATTGCTACACCTAAGTTCAAAGCCCGTACTTGTGGTCAGGCCCGTAATTGTCGTGCTTCCCAAAAGAGACTTTGCCCCGCTCCACGAAGGATTTGAAGAAATAGCAGTACAAGAACTAACACCGCTTGTCGCCCATTGCAAATCTGCCGCTCCCCCGGAGTTGATTATAATCGGCCCGTTGGAAAATGGATTGGTAGTACCTCCTTGCCGAATCAAAATATCAACCGGATTATTAGAAGTCTGCAAGGTAAAAATTGTCGCGCGCGTGGTTAAGCCTGTTGTTCCGGAAACAGTAATCGTGTACGTAGTACCATCTGGCGCACCATTGGGATTGACTGTCATTGTCGTGGTGCAAACATTATTCGGAGTACAGGAAGATGGAGAAAAAGTAGCTGTTGGACCAGGAGGTGATGATATTGCGGAAAAACTCACTGCCGATGCTGTGCCTACGATTTTCGTAACCGTGATTGTCGAACTTACTGAAGCACCCATACGCGATATGGCAGAATTCGGGGTTGCGGAAAGATTAAAATCAAAACCAGCGCTAGGAATGCTGTATTCAAACTGATCATAACCATTCTGGCCAATATCAAAATATTGCCTTAAATAAAGTGTGTGAACAACGCCGGAATTTAATTGTGTTCCCGTAAGCGGAATCCGCGTAATTGAGGTATTGAATTCATAAAATGCAGACCTATATGCTGTTCCAAATGGACCCTCCTCTGTGCATTGTGTTGGACTTGCGGGTGACCGTTGTTCCCACTGACCTGACGGAGCAAATACACTTCCGTATGTCAAATCAATCCACCCCCCATCACTGGTATTATCAATTTGGTATTGAAGTTCTCCAAGCGGATCTGCAACCGCCCACACACCGTCAACCGTTGGGGTTGCGCAATGCTGTTCACAGTATCCATTATCTAATGTTCCTACGATAGTAAGTTCGTTCCCGGAAACAGAGAGTGACAGCATATCAACATCAAACAACTGCCAAGCAGGACCGCAAAGTATGGCTTGTGCGATATTGGGTAAAATAAAAAACAACGCACCGAAAATAAAGCAAAACAAAATCAGGTTGCGCATAATCCAATAATTCCCTATTTTTAAATTAGAGTTAAGCATTTTTCTGTTTTATTTTCTTCTGCATTGTTTATACTTTAATTATAGCAAAATTTTATAATAAAAAAAGAGGAGTCCTGTTGAGAACTCCTCTGTGTCCGCTATTGATTGGAGCTTTGTGCATTGGAAATGATTGTCCCGTCCTCGGTTAGCGTAAGGAACGCTGCTTTGGCTTTTGGTCCGGGGTGAGCATTGGTCGATAAAGTATACGGCCGAATATCTTTAAGTTCTTTGACAAACCCTGTTTCTTTTACAGTGACGATAAAAATGTCACCTACCATTGTCGAACTTGCGTCTGAGTCGTCATATCTGCCCGCATCACAGCAGTCAAAATAGTAATCAGCACGAACCTTGACCCCTTTAAGCTCGCCATTAAAATGGTAGGAGGAATCATCGGTTGCGTATAGGCCAGTCGACAAACGATTTAACGATAAATCATATAAAGCAAGAACGATGGTTTGAACATTAAATTTTGGATTAAGAAAGGTTCTGATGTACTGGACTTGCAAAGTGTAGGTCTTTTCTGGCGGTGGCGGGGGTGGCGGTGGCGGTGGTATGGTTCCCATTTCGCCGCACGCGGAAAAAATCACGGCCATCGCGAGAATCGCGAAAACAATCAAACAGAAATTCTTGGCTTTCATTGTATCCTCCTTAAGGATTTTCGGAATCTTGAATTTGCGGTTCGGAAATAATTTTCCCGTCCGCGGTTAATTGAAGAAACACTGTCTTTGCTTTTGGTCCGGGATAAGGATTTGTCGGTAAATCATATAATCGAATATCCTTAAGCTGCTTGGTTCGGTTGGCTTGCAGAACCGTAACTAAAAAGGTGTCGCCCACCAACATCGAACTCATGTCCGAACCGTCATATCTTCCCGTATCGATTTGGCTGAAATAATAGGATCCGCTTTTAATGCGTATTACGCATTGAAAATGGCAGTCATCGAACTTTGCCATCGGCACTTCCTGCGCCAAATTAGACATCGGCGTGTGTAAGGTAAAACGCAAAGTTCTTGCTTTACCCTCGGGGTACTGAACCATGGGCCCAATATATTCAACCAACAAATCATAGTATGTGTCGTTTTCCTGCGCCGGACCGAAGTTCCTCGAACTGACTGAACCGTAAGCAAAAAAAGAAAAAACCGCGAGAATCGCGAAAACAATCAAAACATTCTTGGCTTTCATTCTATCCTCCTTCGTCCACCGTAGTCGAGTCAGACTCGACGTAGGCGGGCTTAGTCTTCGGATTTTACAGGATAAACCTGCGTATATTGATAAGCGCAAAGCGCAATAAAAAGAACTGTATTTGTTTTGTATATAAAGTTCTATAAAGAACAACCTATTTTTCTACATTAAGTATAGCAAATAAACATTGACTTGTCAATAAAGAAAGGGGTAAAATAAAAATATAAACCTATGTGGAAAAAAGAATATAAACAGAAAAAATTCTATTGGGGACTAAAGCCTGATCTTCTTTTGGTAAAATTTTTAAAATTTATTCCGAAGGGGGCCGTTTTAGATATTGGGGCCGGCGAAGGAAGAAATAGTATTTTTTTAGCAGAAAATAACTTCAGGGTTGAAGCAATAGATAAAATCGCTGAAGGATTAATTAAATGCAAAAATTTTGCCAAACAAAAAAACCTTTCAATAAAAACGAAGCTTTGTGATATAAGAAAATTCGATTTCAAAAAAAACAAACACTCTTTAATAATTGCTGTCGCCTCTTTGGACTTTCTTAAAAAATCTGAAATTAAGAAAATTATATTTAAAATTAAAAAATCCCTACAAAAAGAAGGGATAATCTATATCGTAGTGTTTACCACACAAGACCCAGTATATAAAAAACTATCGGAGACCAAAAAACCAATAGAGATTAACACATTCTACAGTGAACGATTGGGATGTTATCGACATTTCTTCGCTCAAAATGAATTGAAAAAAATATTTAAAGAGTTTGAAATTTTACATTACCAAGAATATTTGAAGAAAGACGCTCATCCCGATCCACACTACCATGGATTGGCAGAAATTATAGCAAAAAAGGGTAGTCTTTAGATTACTAAAGACTACCCTAGACTTTAATGACAATGTGCGTTGCAGTGGCAATTGTCGGAACAAACAGAACAGAGTTCTTTTGATTGTTCACCTAAATGCCAGACTGCGTACTTTGATAAAACCTTCTTTTCTTCCGGATCCATTTTTTTTGAATCCGGTTTTTGATTTTTCGCTACCGTGTTTTCTCTTTTCATTTTCCTTTCTCCTTTGAAGTTTATTTCCAGCATTGTGGATCTGGAGCAAAAAAATCTTTATAATAACTAAACGGAATGGCCCGACATCCTCGACAATATAGCAACAACTCGCACTTGTTGCATTTTTTAATCTTATAGATGTCGCGCATCTCGTTTAGAGCGCAAGAATGAATAAATATATCTGTAAGTTTTTCTTCCGGAACTTTTCCTATTGTTTTTGGGATTCGCCTACACCCCAACACCGATCCATCATGCAAAATTGAAAGTGCGGTAGCTCCAATATTACAGCCCCCGATAATCAAATCCCTGTACTCTGGGCTTGTAATTTTATTAAGTTTACCTCTTTCCCAGTCTACTAATGCCCACAACGGTTCTTTATACCCAAAGGCAGTAACGCATGAGGAATTATTTTTGTGGTACTCATACCTTTCTGCAATTCTATATAGCGTCTTCCTGTATTCTAATGGAGAAATTAACCAATCCTGGCTTTTGATTGTATCTTTCTCAGAAATTGGAGCATATCTCGCAAAATCAAAGAAACGAATTCCCATTTCTGCAACCAAATCAACAACGGACGGAAGGTCTTTAATATTGACCCTACTCACAGTGAACATTATAGCCACTTTAATCCCCACGGATTGCAATAACTTAATTGCGTTTAGTGTTGATGCGAAGCTTCCCGGATGTCTAATAAAATCGTGATTCTTTTCTAGGCCGTCAAGACTAAGCTGATAATAAAACGGCTTTAATGCGGCCAACATGCTAAGTATTTTCTCATCAAGTAATTCTGGATTACCAAGTATACCAATTTTTGTATCTTTACTAAGGACATTTTTCAGATACTTAAAAATCTCAAAGAAATAAGGAAAAAGTAATGGGTCTCCTCCTGTAAGATAAACTCGGCCTTCGGCTTTCCATTTTGTAAGAAGATGCTGAAAATCATCAACGACTTTTTCACAATCCTCGTATGAAAGCGTTTCATTAGAACGATCCATGTAACAATGTTTGCAGCTATTCTGACAAGCGGTGGTGAGATGCCACTGTAGGCTGAAGATGGGCTTTTTGAAAGTGTATTCCGGATCTTTCATTTTTTCTCCTTTTTCATTTCAATCTATTGATTAAAGAAGGTTTCGGTAAATTTTTTATGTTAAAGTGCCTCAAAAGAGCATCTTGTTTTACTATCTTCAACTTACAACTATTTATAAACCCTGTCAAGTTTTATGCGACTGGGTCGTGTGTTAGTTAAGTTTTAAAAAAATAACGTAATTCAATTACGTTATTTTAAAATATTTTGTATTTCTTCTGTTGATACAATAGAATAAAAATTCCTTCATTTTTTATTATTATCTAATAATATTTTCTATTTATATTATAGCATATCTGAAAACAAAAAAGGAGTTGTGCATAACTCCTTTTTGGAAAGAAAAGGCCGTACTTTTCAGTACGGCCAGGAATTGTGGA
>JAUYCY010000044.1 GCA_030692055.1 Candidatus Omnitrophota bacterium
GGCAAAGAAAAATTCGAGCGAGGCCTTGGTTTTTGTCGATAAATTCATCAATCAGGGTTACGATTTGGTGCAATTTACCGAGTCGCTGATAAATTATTCGCGCAAACTGATGCTTTTAAGGGTGGGAAAAGATTTATCGAAGTTGATTAAAGAAGAGTTGAGCGGGGAACAAATGAATACTGCCTTAAAACAAGCCGAGGAGTTTTCTTTGCAGGAAATTTCCAGGATAATAGAGATTTTTGTCGAAGCGCTTTATCAAATGAAGCATTCATCTTTCCCGCAGATAAATCTGGAACTGGCAGTAGTGGAAATAACAACAAGAAGCAGTTAGTAATTAGCAGCAATCGCGGGGTATTGATATTTTTGAACTACGATTATATAATTAAAGTATAAATAATCGTGGTTCGATATGTCTAAGCTTCAAGAAAAACAAAAAGCGATAAAATTAAGAAAACAAGGATATTCTTATTCCGAGATACTTAAAATTATCCCGGTTGCAAAATCCACTTTGTCGTTATGGTTAAGAAGCGTAAGTCTCGCAAGGCGCCAAAAGCAAAGATTGACTCAAAAGAAAATTCAGGCAGCATTAAGGGGCGCCGAGACGAGAAGAGAACAAAGACTGGAGAAGATAAAGAATATTTTTCTTGAGACTAAGAACGATATAGGGCAAATAACAAGAAGAGAATTATGGTTAATAGGCATAATATTGTATTGGGCAGAGGGGTCAAAACAAAAAGAACATAATGTTTCCCAGGGCGTAAAATTTAGTAATTCTGACCCTAGGATAATAAAGATTTTTTTAAATTGGTTAGAAAAAATTTTTAGCATTAAAAAAGAGGATATTAGATTTAGAATTTGTTTACACGAGACTGCGGTCGATAAGCTTGAAGCCGTTAAAAAGTACTGGTCTGAACAAACAGGATTTCCTATTGGCGGTTTTCAAAGAATCGATTGGAAGAAAAATAAAATTAACACAAAAAGAAAAAACACGGGCGAAAATTATTTTGGGCTGTTGAATGTTTATGTCGCGAGAAGCACTAACCTAAATAGGAAAATAGATAGCTGGGTCAAGGGGATTTATAATTCTTGCGGGGTGGTGTAATGGTAGCACGTTAGGCTTTGAACCTAAAAATGAAGGTCCGATTCCTTCCCCCGCAGCACCGTTCTTAAATAATAATTAACTAATTATGTAATTATGGAGCAACTTTTAACGCAGAATCCGTGGGTTTTAGCGGCAATAATTATCTGGTGTTTGCCGTGGAAAGGGGTGGCGCTTTGGAAAGCTGCTCGCC
>JAUYCY010000125.1 GCA_030692055.1 Candidatus Omnitrophota bacterium
AGTTTACCACCTCGCTTTTTGGGTAAGATTGGTTTGTACCCACTTACCATTTTACCCCGTGGTGGTCTTTTATGAAAGAACGAGTGCTAGCCCAGCAGGGCACCCTGTTGGGTAGGGAATTATGTCCCAGCCTTGTAATCATTCTAAATTGAAGGAGAAAGAATATGCCAAAGCTAAAATCAAAAAGATCTTTGCTAAAGAGAGTAAGGGTTACTAAGAATAAGAAAGTTTTGCGTTCTAAGGCCGGCAGGCGCCATCTTTTAAGCGGCAGAAGCGAAAAAAGGAAAAGGTTTCTAAGGAAAAAATGTTTAGTGGACAAAACGCTTAATAAGCTGATGAAACGGGCGTTGCCGTATTCATTCTGAAAACGCGAATTACCGCTAATTTAAGACTAATTACCGCGAATAAATATTATATTAGCGGACATTAGCGTCCTCAAATTAGCGGCAATTAGCGCATAAAGGAGGGTTAAAAAATGCGAGTAAAGCACCATGTAGCTACCAGAGCCCGGCATAAAAAAGTTTTAAAAATGGCGAAAGGATATTGGGGAAAGCGTTCCAAACACTATCGCCGCGCCATTGAAACAGTGCGTAGGGCCCTTGTTTATTCCTATCGCGATAGGCGAACTAGAAAAAGAGAATTTCGCGCACTCTGGATTACCCGTATCAATGCGGCGACGAGAGAAAGAGGGCTTTCGTATCGCGAATTTATGCATAGCCTAAAACTGAAAAATATAATTTTATCCCGCGATATGTTGGCAAAGATCGCCGCTGAATATCCGGCTGTATTTGATAAAATAGTAGAAACCGCAAAGCGCTAAGCGCAGAGCGCATAGCGAAAAAAGATATTACGCTTTGCGCTCTGCTCCCTGCCTACCGGCAGGCAGGTATGCGCTATACGCTATCGGGAGTTCGTATGTACGTAATAATAGTTGGTTGCGGACGGGTTGGTTCTGAGCTTGCTAAGCTTTTGTCAAACGAGGGCCACGACGTAGTTGTTATTGATAAAAGCCAGGCTTCTTTTGAACGCTTAGGGGGAACTTTTAATGGGCTTACCCTAGTGGGGAACGGTTTTGACCAGGCGTTATTGAAGCAGGCGGGTATTACGAAAGCCGATGCATTTTGCGCAGTCACTAATGGTGATAATACTAACCTTATTTCTGCGCAGGTAGCCAAGAAAATATTTAAAATTCCCAAAGTTATCGCAAGAGTCTATGACCCTCAACGCGCCCACATCTATGCGGCCTTGGGGCTTGATATTATTAGCGGGACTATTCTTCTTGCTGCAATGATAAGAGACAAAATTATTGAAAGCCATTTTTCAAGTTATTTAATTGAAACAAAAGACTTAGGGGTAATTGAAATTGAAGCCAAAAAGAACCTTATTGGAAAAACCATACAAAGCATTAATCTTCCCGGAGAATTTTTGGTAGTGGCGATACGTAGGCTCGACGCAGACATAATTCCTGAGCTGCAGACGGTTTTAAAAGCGAAAGATATCTTGATGGCCATAGTTAAGGTTGCAAGCCTTAAGAGAATAAAAGATAAGTTTAGCTTATAGAAATAGAGAACAGATAATAGAAGACAGATGACAGAGGACAGAAAAATCTGACTTCTGACATCCGACCTCTGACTTCTGTTTTCTCTTGAACGAAGTGAGGTAAAATGTATATTGTTATTGTTGGTGCAGGTAAAGTAGGGTATTTCTTAGCCAAGCGCTTAGTTAGTAATAAGCATACTGTAGCCATTGTCGAAAGAGACAAAACTCTATGTGAAGATATTGCTAAGCAATTAGAAATTTTAGTAATTAATGGCGACGGTTGCGACCCCAGAATCTTAGAAGAAGCGGGTATTACTCGCGCCGACGTCTTAGCCGCAGTTACCGGTGACGATGAGGATAATCTTATTGTTTGCCAATTAGCCAAAGAAAAATTTAATATTCATCGCACCGTTGGAAGAGTAAACAATCCGGACAATGAACATACCTTTACCGAATTAGGCGTGGATGTAGCGGTAGATAATACTAAAATTATTGCCAAAATTATCGAAGAAGAAGTTTCTTTCTCTGATTGGGTAAACCTATTGAGTTTTAAACGCGGTAAGCTTGCTATTGTACGCGTAGATCTGCCCGAAGATTCCCCCATAATTAATAAACCAATTCAGGAAATCCAATGGCCGGAAAGTTCAGTGTTAGTTTCTGTATTGCGCGGTGAGGATGTTATTATTCCCAAAGGCGATACAGTATTAAAACCCGGTGACGATGTTATTGCTTTAACATTGGTAGGAAGCGAACCGCAGCTTTTAAGTTTACTAGTTGGCAAGCTATAACTATTCCCCAAAATTTTATATGAATAAAACTAATAGAATACATAACATTCAATTACTATGAAACTAAAAACGATAACTAATTCCATTCTAGGTATTTCCGTAGAGATTTTTTATACTTTTTTAATTATGTTCGTGGCATTTTTGATCTGTATTATATTCGCCTATTAATATGGTTCTCAAACCTCGCTTAGAAGACGTCAAAATTATCGGCTACTATTTAGGTAAAATCATAGTAGGCTTAGGCCTTGCTATGATGATACCGCTTGTCTGTGCTTTTGCTTTTGGAGAAATAGCTCCCACCATAGATTTTCTACTCGGCATAGGTATTATTCTTCTTTCAGGGCTAATTTTGGCTACCAGTTGTTATACCGAAAAAGACCCAAGTTGGATGCACGGTATGATTATTGCGTCGCTTTCTTGGCTTGCCGCTACCGTATTGGGTGCGATACCTTTATACTTAAGTGGCCACTGGATGTCGTTTCTTGATGCTTGCTTTGATGCAATGAGTGGCTTTGCTACAACCGGGCTTACCTTAGTCCAGGATCTCGACCATTTATCATATACACATAATTTATGGCGGCACCTGATTATGTTTATCGGCGGCCAAGGTATTGTTATTATTGCGCTTTCTTTTTTTGTGAAGGGTTCTTCCGGAGCGTTTAAGATGTATGTGGGCGAGGCTCGTGACGAAAGGGTGCTGCCTAATGTTGTGCATACTGCCCGGTTTATTTGGCTGGTGAGTATTGTGTATCTTATTTTAGGGACACTTGCCTTGGGTATAGTGGGCATACGTGAGGGAATGAAACCGCAAAATGCTTTTTTTCACGGCGCCTGTGTTTTTATGGCTGCTTTTGATACGGGCGGATTTGCTCCTCAGTCACAAAATATTCTTTATTATCACAGCTTGCCGTTTGAAGTTATTACTATCATCATCATGCTTTTAGGCGCGATAAATTTTAAGTTACATTATCATATTTGGACAGGTAATTTTAAGGAAATATTTAGAAACATAGAAACCAGGACTTTATTTATTACGGTAGCGCTTACTTTTTTAATTACTGCAGTGGGGCTATATACACCAGGTACCTACCGCAATGCGCTCATAATGTTTCGTAAGGGCTTTTACCAACTTATCTCAGGCCATACTGGTACAGGATTTCAGACAATATATGCGATGCAGTTTATTAAGGAGTGGGGTAATTTAGCCTTAGTTGGGGTAATTTGTGCTATGGCTTTAGGTGGGAGTGTCTGTTCAACTACCGGAGCGATAAAAATGTTACGTGTGGGAATTATTTTTAAGGCGCTTAAAGAAGATTTAAAAAGAATAATCCTGCCGGAAAAAGCAGTTGTGGTTCAAAAGTTTCACCACATAAAAAATGTTTTTTTGGAAGACAAACAGGTAAGGTCAGCGCTTTTGATTACTCTGGCATATTTAGTATTATACGGCTTAGGCGCGATTGTGGGAATGCTTTTTGGCTATCCGTTTTTGGATTCGTTGTTCGAATCCACCTCAGCAGCAGCTAACGTAGGACTATCTTGCGGTATCACCAAAGTAAGTATGCCGGCAGCATTAAAAATCACCTATATAATTCAGATGTGGGCAGGCCGCTTAGAGTTTATGTCGATATTCACCTTATTAGGTTTCTTGGTAGCAGCAATAAAGGGAAAGTAATGAGTAACGCACAGCGCAAAGCGCACAGCGCAAAGCGAACAAGGGCAAGAAAACCTTTGATATTTATTTATTGGGTTTTTACGCTATGCGCCATGCCCTATGCACTATGCGAAGTGTGTTACGCTAAGTCCATTTCAAGTACCGAGTTAATTAATAACGCCAAGAAATACGACATAAAAATCGTTAGCTACGAAGGCGAAGCTATCGGTGATGTTATGGTACGTGGTACATATGCCTGGATAAATGTAAATGATGGCTCAAACGCAATTGGTATTTGGATACCTCTTGCTTTGGCTAAAAACATTACTTACACCGGCAGTTATAAATATAAGGGAGATTGGATAACGGTTGATGGTATCTTTTATCGGTCTTGTCCCGAGCATGGCGGAGATTTGGATATCCATGCTAGAACCATAAAGATTTTAAAGAAAGGCCTTAAGCAAGAAGAAACCGTCTCTAGTTTTAAAGTTAAAATGGCAACTATTCTTTTCGTAGTGTGCCTGGTAGTAGTAACGTTTTATTTTGTAAAGATAAGATATAAGAGAAAGATTTAGGTTAAGACAATATGCAAAAAGAACTTCGTAATTTAGAAGAGCAATTTCAAAAGGATTTGCAAGAAGCAAATACTAAAGATGCCTTAGAGGCATTGAGCATAAAATATCTGGGCAGGAAATCTAATCTTAACCAATTATTTTCTAAAATTCCCACCCTCGATAAAAAAGAGAAAGGTGTTTGGGGTAAGACATTGAATGTTGTTAAAGACAAAATTACCACTTTAATTTCAGAGAAACTTAAAGGAATAGAGTTTTCTGAAGAAAAAATAGATTTAACTTTCCCTGCAACGCCATTAGAAAAAGGTTCTCGCCATGTATTAAGCATTGTGAGTCAAGAGATTTGCCTAATTTTTGAAAAGTTAGGTTTTACGATAGCCGAAGGTAGCGAAATAGAGGATGAGTGGCATAATTTCAGCGCATTGAATATTCCTTTAGAACACCCCTCAAGAGATGCCTTTGATACTTTTTATTTAGATATACCATGCCTTCCGGCAGACAGGCCCGAGAAAGGTAAAGACAAATATCTTTTGCGCAGCCATACTTCTCCTTCGCAAATAAGAGTTATGGAAAAAAATCGGCCGCCGCTGGCTATAATTTCACCGGGTAGAGTCTACAGGCCCGATCAGGTTGATGCCTCGCATTCATTTATGTTTCATCAGGTTGAAGGTTTTGCCGTCAGCCGCGACATAAACTTTTCGCATTTAAAGGGTGTATTGCTACATTTTGCAAAAGAATTCTTTTCCAGCGACGTTAATTTAAGATTTAGGCCGCACTTTTTTCCCTTCACAGAACCTTCGGCAGAAGTGGATATATCTTGCTTTGCCTGCACAGCGCATCCTCCTACGCCAAGGCTTCGAAGGACAAGTAGCGTACAGCGCATAGCGCAAAAATGCAGCGTGTGTAAGGGAAAAGGATGGCTGGAAATTTTAGGCTGCGGCATGATTCATCCTAAAGTATTAGAAGCTTGTCATATTAATTCTAAAAAATATCAGGGTTTTGCTTTTGGTATGGGAGTAGAACGGTCGGCAATGCTTAAATACGGCATAGACGATATCAGGCTATTTTTTGAGAATGATATTAGGTTTTTGGAACAGTTTTAATAACAATGATTACACAGATTTTAGGAGTGATTACACAGATTAAAAAATCGGTGTAATCAGTGCGAGCGTAGCGAGCATGAGGTTTAGTTTAAATTTTATCAAAGAATTATTGAAGGTTGATATACCCGCAGATAAACTTGCTTCGTTGCTTACCATGTCCGGTATGGAAGTAGAGCATTTTGAAAAGTCAGGCGATGACTGGATTTTTGATATTGAAGTCACCTCTAACCGTTACGATTGGTTGTCCACCATAGGCATAGCCAGAGAAATAGCTGCCTGCTCACATAAGAAACTAAAAGTAGAACACCCTACGGTTACAAAAAAACCCATTCTTAAAGAAAGAGAAATTATTATTGAAGACTACAAGGATTGCCCATTCTACGTCGTCAGAGTGATTAGGAATGTTAAAGTGGAAGAATCAATCCAAAAGCTACGCGAAAGAGTTTTACATTGCGGTTTGAATTCAGTAAATAACATAGTGGATATTACTAATTACTGTATGTTGAAATGGGGTAACCCTTTGCACGCTTTCGATGAAGATAAACTCCAAGGTAACATTCATATACGCAGAGCTAAAGATGGTGAGAGTTTTATAGGCATCGACAATAAAGAGCGAGCTCTACATAAAGAAAATTTGGTTATTGCTGACGACAAAAAAGTTATTGCTCTTGCCGGAGTGATGGGCGCAAAAAATACCGAGGTTGATAATAATACAAAAAATATATTTTTAGAGGCAGCAATTTTTTCTCCGATTACCATAAGGCGTTCAAGAAGAACAGCCGGGCTAGACACAGAATCTTCTTATCGTTTTGAACGCAGGGTATTCGGCGATTATTTAGAATTTACTTCTAGTGAAGCCTCTAGGCTAATACAGAGCGAAGCCGCCGGAAATTTCTTTGGCTACAAAGAAGCCGGCAGAAAACCGCTTGTCTCTAAAAAGAAAATAACTATCAGCCTTTCTCACTTAAACGCCTATTTAGGGGATAATTTTCCTAAAGGCAAAGTAAAAAACATTCTAGGCAATCTTGATTTTAAAGTAACTGGTGCTTCCAAAGATAAAGTTACAGTTTATCCACCTTCGTTTCGTTTAGATATCGAAAGAGAAGTAGATATTTACGAAGAATTTATTCGTGTTTATGGCTATACGAATATAAAATCAAAAATCCCTTTTTTAATCACGCAAGTAAATCCAGAAAATATTTATGAATTTAAAAATAGATTAAGAGAGTTTATCCCCCAACTTGGTTTGCGGGAAGTAATCACCTATAGCATTGAGGCAGAAAAAGAATTAAAAGCTTGCGCCGAGGAAAATTTAATTAAACTTATTAACCCTTTGCGAGAACAAGAAAATACTTTACGTTCTACGCTTCTTTTAGGAATGATAAAGAGTATCCAATACAACATAAACCGAGGCCAGGATTTATTGCGCCTTTTTGAACTAGCTAATATTTATTTTAAAAATGACAACGATTTCTGTGAAAAACCTATGCTTTCTGTGGCAGTTACAGGGGAACAAAATAATTTCTTTTATTTAAAGAAAGTAGTAGAAGAAATATTGAAATATGTGAATATAAATAATTTTCACTTCAAAGAAATGAGCGTAATAAATTTTACCAACGCTCTCCAGATATTTGTTGGCGGCAAAAATATAGGTTTTTTAGGAAAATTAGATAGTAGGGTAAGAGACAATTTCGATTTAAGGAAAGATTTATTTTTTGCTCAATTGGACGTTGCTTATTTACAAAAAAATATGGAAAGCAAACAATATAAATCTTTTAGCCAATATCCCGCAGTCGCGAGAGACATCAGCATGGCGCTAAACAAAGGGGTTAAGTTTGAGCCGGTAGAACAAATCATTAAAGAAAAAGGAAGTAATATGGTGGATTTACGTATAGTTGATGTTTATAAAGGTAAAGATTTAGCCCCGGGCCAAGCCGCCTTTACGTTAAGGATTTATTACCAATCTAAAAGCAAAACCCTTACCTCAGAAGAGGTAGATATAATTCATAATACTATCCGGGAGGCTTTAAGCAAGAAAGAGGGTGTAACCCTACGATAATTGACATTTAACCAAGATTGTGCATTGGCTGTTAGGTGAGTGTGCAACTTTTTGTTAAATAATAGTTTATGTGTAATTTTAAGCGTAAGAAAAAGTTACAAGCCTTTTTAGGAAATAAATACTTTCAGCTAATGCGAAATGCGTGTATTTTCAAGTAGAACCAATGGTTGAACCCAGAGTTA
>JAUYCY010000131.1 GCA_030692055.1 Candidatus Omnitrophota bacterium
ACCCGGCGATTATTTTCACTCAAAATGGCAAGGATACGGAGTGCGGGTGCTGCCCGTTGTGATTTAGCAAGCCAAAATAAACTCACAGAGACCCGGTCTCTGTAAACTCACAGAGGCCCGGTCTCTGTAAGGTTTAAATCATCGTCGCAGAAATTAGACGATCGTCTAATTTCTGCTACGACTATCTTATTTTTTCATCTACGCTTATGTTATCCCCCTTAAAACAAAAGATACTTTTGTTGCTATATTCCGGATTAGCTTTGGGTTTTACTTATAATCCGAGAAGACAATGGTATGTTTTAAAAAGCGCTGCTAGGGAATGGCGCAAGATTGAAGCGAATCAACTTCGTGGGCAGATCAACGATCTTTACCGGTCTAAACTAATTAAAAAAGAAAAAAATAAAGATGGTTCCTGTACGTTAATTTTAACCGATAAAGGAAAATTAAAAGTTCTAACTTATAACCTTGATAAGACCAAGCGTAAATACGGGGATTGGGATAACAAATGGAGGATGGTGGCTTTTGATGTTCCGGAAAGAATGAGGTCTAGCCGGAATGTCCTTAGGGACAGATTGAAATATGTCGGATTTTACGAACTTCAAAAGAGCGTCTTTGTCTTTCCTTATGATTGCCGGGACGAAATAGAATTTATTGTGGAATTTTATAATTTGCGCAAATATGTCCGTTTTGCAGTATTGGATTCAATTGATAACGAGCTTCATTTAAAATCACTTTTTAAGTTAATTTAAATATTAAATCCGTTAAATTTGAACTAGTCGTAGCAAAAATTAGACGATCGTCTAATTTTTGCTACGATGAGTTATCCACAGTTTGGTTCTTTAAAAACTTGTGTATTCTGTTGGGTTGTTTAAAATTAAAGATAGTAAAAAGTATAGTAAATAAGAAAAAAGAGCGGGGAGGTGAAAAAGAAAATTCTAATTTTCTCTATTTTATTTTTATGTCTGGCGCTGGCGGGCGGCGTTTTTTTATTTTGGCAAAGTCAGAAAGCGGTTACAGGTTTAAACGCCGGTTTACCCGAAGGCGTTAGGGTAGTGAAAAGTATATTTGGTAAGGACTGGAAAATAGTGAATAAGATTGACGGGTATGAATTTACGGTACCAAAGGCATGGGAGGGAGTAAGCGAGATTGAGTATATACCGAAAAGAAATATTGGTGAGATAGATGCTTCTGGACTTGGGATCAAGGGTGTGAGCGGCGTATCTACTCTTTTATCTTTAGATGTATTTTTTCCTAAAGATAGCGGTGTTAACCTTTTAGAACGGGTTCAAAAATTATGGGAGTCGTCAGAATTAGTCGGCGAGTTAACAGAAGACACGATTGAGAATATCCAAGTTGTAAAAGGACGAGAAGACGTCCATCTTGGAGGAACATATATCTATTTTATAGAAAAAGGTCAGAAGATGTACGCACTTAATAATGGTTCAGAAGAATATATCCGTGGAGTCATACTTAATGGTAAATGGTAAAAAGATTATTCTAACGGCTGCCTTAATGGCAGCCGTTTGTTTTTCGTTAGCGCCCGTTTTGAGCCTAGGGAAAACGCTTGAAATTGATGCCAAAAGAGCGGCGCAGATACAATCCGGTTTGAACACAATGAAAATGGCAGCCAATTTTATGCTGACAAACAGTCAGATAAAGCAGGTTTTGAATACCGGCATAGGCATCGCTAAGGCAGGCACAAATATTACTTATGGTTTGGTGGTTTTGAGCGCGATGAGCGAGTTTGATTTAATTGATATGATTTCTTCTCAAGGGTATAAAACGCAAGCAAGAGAATATTTCAATTCAATCTTAGATGAACGGCTTGATTTAAAAAATTATTTTACGGGCATTGGTTTTGATTTGCCTTCCGTAGTTATGGGCGTTGTCAATGGGCCGATGACGGCTTTAACTTTACATAGTTTTGCCGTTACCGACAAAACCATTGCTATTTTTTCTACACTTAATGTTATACGGCAGGAAAAACTTTATGACGGTATTTGGCGTTATTTTGATTCAAGGCGGGGAGGGGAAAGTCATTTAGTCGCCTTTGAAGATGCCAAAACAGAGATGGGATTAATGGTTAATATCAATTTAAAATGGTCTTTAGCGGCTAAGAATAATAAGACGCAGAACGATAATCAACTTGCTCTCCACTTCGCCGATCTCTGGAGTAAATGGGGCAAATATACGAATTCGGCCGGTATCACTTCGGAAGCGCGAAACAAGTTTGATTCGGAAATAGGAGAGATTATCGTTCAGGCGGCGCAAAAGCAAAATTTCGCCCTGGCCAAACCGTCTTTGTGGCAGAAGGTGAAGTCATTTTTCAGCGGGGTTTTTGGGGGTATTGCTGATACTTTTGCTGATATCCGGAAGGGATTGGAAGACATGCTTGCCAAGCTTAAATCAAAGCAAATTAGTCAGGTTTTAACCGCCCAGATGCCTTTATATGAAGAAGAATCAGGTCAAAGTTCGCCGTCGCCAACCGCGAATC
>JAUYCY010000141.1 GCA_030692055.1 Candidatus Omnitrophota bacterium
AGTTTACCACCTCGCTTTTTGGGTAAGATTGGTTTGTACCCACTTACCATTTTACCCCGTGGTGGTCTTTTATGAAAGAACGAGTGCTAGCCCAGCAGGGCACCCTGTTGGGTAGGGAATTATGTCCCAGCCTTGATTACACAGATTAAAGATGCGATTACACAGATTATTAATCAGTGTAATCATTTTCTAATCAGTGTAATCTTTTTCAGATATGTTTGAGCGCGCGCAAGCCATCCTCATTAAAGAATTTAAGCAGATTTTCCGCGACCCACGGATGAAGACGGTTATTTTTGTCTCTCCGCTTATCCAGATACTCCTCTTTGGCTACGCCGCGAATAAAGACATAAACTATGTCCCCACTGCGATTTTAGACCGGGATAATACGGTAGAGAGCCGTGAGCTCCTACGCCGTTTCACCTACTCCAAATATTTTGTTCCCGAGCATTATATTTTTAGCGAGAAAGAGCAGAATTTAGTTTTGGATAAGGGGTTGGTTAACGTTGTCATCCATATTGATCGCGGTTTTGGCCGCAATCTTAACGCCGGCAAAGACGCAAATGTTCAACTGGCATTTGACGGCACAGATTCAAATACGGCGATGATTGTGATGGGTTATGCCAATACGATTGTAAGTAATTACCAGCGTGATCTTATGAAACAAAAAGCTGAGGTAAGAGGTTACAAGAGCAATGCGCCCAGCGTAGACTTAAGAGACCGCGCCTGGTTTAACGGTAACCTCATCTCCAGGAACTATTATCTGCCTGGTGTAATTGCCACTATTGTCACGATGATGTCGCTATTACTCACTGCTATGGCCATAGTAAAAGAAAAGGAAATCGGCACGATGGAGCAGTTGACTGTTAGCCCATTAAAGCCGTTAGAGCTTATTGTGGGTAAGCTTCTTCCCTTTGGCGTAATCGCGCTTATTCAGATTACTCTTATTACCGCACTGGGAGTACTCTGGTTTCATATACCATTAAGAGGCAGTTTACTTTTTTTGCTGTTTTCCACTTGCATCTATTTATTCACTACCTTAGGGATAGGCCTGTTTATTTCTACGATATCCTCAACTCAGCAGGAAGCAATGATGTCGGTTTTTCTTTTTTATATGCCGACAGTGCTACTTTCTGGCTTTGCTTATCCGATTGCCAATATGCCTATGTTTATCCAGTGGCTTACTATTTTTAATCCCTTGCGTTATTTCTTGGTAGTTATTAGAGGTATATTCTTAAAGGGAGTGGGAATAGAGATTCTTTGGACACAGTTAGTTCCGCTGTTAGTTATGGGTATCATCGTTATTACTTTAAGCGCACTAAAATTTCGCAAAAGCCTATCATAGGTAAATAGGGTAATTTTTTTGGCAAAGAGGCGTTATTATTTATGTCCGTTTAACTCTGCAAGGAGGTTTTATGGAGGCACTTAAAGAGGATCAATATATAGTTACGGAAAAAAGCAGGCAATTCTGGTTAGTTGCTATAGTAAGTATTTTAGCCTTGATGATTACTTTTGATTACGGCAGCTTAAATATTTCACTTGCGGTTATTGCTAAGTACTTTGGCGTAAAAATCACTGACGTGGCGTGGTTGCCTACGCTTTATCTTTTGATCATCACAAGCAGCGTGCTGGGATTTGGAAAGCTCGCGGATAATATCGGTTTTAAAAAAATTTTAATTTCAGGCGTAAGTATATTTATATTAGGCGCATTTTTTTGCGCTATCTCTAACAGCTTTCAAATGCTTTTAATTTCCAGGGCGTTTCAATCTTTAGGCCTGGCAATGTGCGGGCCTTGTGAAATTGCCTTAGTTACCAAGTTTTTACCCGGGCATATCCGGGGCAGGGGATTGGGTATTTATGCCACTTTTCAAGGTTTAGGAATGGCGCTGGGGCCGGTAATAGGCGGGGCTATCAACGCACATTTTAGCTGGCGCGCCAATTTTTTAGTTGCTGTTCCTTTCTCCTTATTTGTTATTTTTGCGGCAGTTAAAAAGCTGTCCCTAAGGCAGGCAAAGGTTTGCGATACCCGTTTTGATTTTATCGGCGCAATATTGTTTTTTATTTTCTTGGCGCCTTTACTTTATGCGGTTAACTCCGGCATGAAGATAGGCTGGAATAATCCGGTTATTATCGCTTGTTTTGTTGCCGCTTTCGGCGGATTTATATTTTTTATCTTTCGGGAAAAGAATATTTCTTATCCCTTACTCGATTTAAACCTCTTTACAAACTTGAATTTTACTTTTGCCGTTATCGCCACATTTTTTGGTTTGTTCATTAGCGTAGGTATTATTTTCATTTTCCCGTTCTATTTAGAGATACTCAAGGGATTGAATGTTTCCCGGGTAGGCTTGCTGATGACTTTACCGGCGTTACTGCTCGTGTTTCTTTCGTCCCTTTCCGGATATTTATCTGACCGCATGGGTTCGCGCAAAATTTGTTGCTTGGGAATGATTTTAGTGACTGTAGCTTTTTTGTTATTTTCATTTTCTGCGCGGACAGCAGGTATTATGCCGGTTGTTTTAGCTTTGATATTTTTCGGAACTGGCTTAGGCCTATTTCTTGCTCCGAACAATAAGCTGGTAATGTCGCTTGCACCGGCTGATAAACAGGGAGTTGCTTCAGGGGTTTATAAGATATTTATGAATGCCGGTTCTTCTGTTGGCATAGCTTTATTTATGCTGGTTGCCACCCAGGTAATTTTTTTTAGTGCAGCCAAGATACATATACCGCTTAGCGAAGCCAAGAACCATCCGGATATAATAATGGCCGGTGTAAGAGGCACTTTTATCTTCGGCACCATTGTTAGTTTAATTACCTTTGTGTTTTCCTATCTCGCTAAAGACAAAAAAGTTATAGATAAAGGGGGTACACATGAAGGCATTTAAAACAGTTTTTATAGTTCTTAGCATCGTGGTAGTTATAAATCTTTGTGGTTGCGCTATTGGTGCGGCTGGATTATATGAATCCGGAAAAGCGGTTCGTGATTTTAATGCGCCATACGACAAGGTATTTGAAGCTACCAAAAGCGTATTCGCTTCTTTGAATTTAATCTTGAAAGATGCCGTCATAAATAAAGATTCAGCAAAGGTAAAGGGAAAAGACAACAATGGCAAACACGTTAATGTTATAATAACAAATATTAACGGTTTATCTTCAAGGATGGAAGTCCAGGTGGGTTCAATTATATCTCCTGATAAGGCAAGCGCCGGTAAGATATTGGATGCGATAGGCCAGCAATTGGGTTTATAAAATAATTAATTAGGCACGTCCGCTGCGGGCTACCTTATCCTTGTCGGAGAAGAGTCCCCGCAACAGTTTAAATCCGAAATTCTAAATTTGAGCTCTTTGAAAAGCTTTTTGGCACGCACTAAATTAAGTTGTATCGTTTTAATCGACGCGCAGAAATCCCCGGCGCTTTAGCACGGGGATGAATGCGCCAAAGATTATCCCGACAAAGTCGCGGAAATTATCGAAGAGAATTTCCGCGTATATAGCCGAGTCGGGAACATTCAGAGAAACCACGGGCTTTCCCCGAGGAATTCGAAGAATTCCCGGAACTAAGTCCTCGAAATTTCTGAGAAATTTCAGAGGGAGCCCGTGGAGATTCATTTTTATACATTTCTAAAAAGTTTTGCTTTATGAAAAAAAAGATTTTATTTTATATTTTGTGCATATTATTTATTTTTCCCGCCCAGGCGAAATGCGAAGAGTCTTTGCATCGCGGCCTTTTTGTATCGCTGATACAGGATCCTTCGGTATTTTCAAGCCGCGAGGATATCGTAAGGCTGATTGATTTCGCCAAGAAATTTCATATCAAGATTCTTTTTGTGCAAGTCTACCGTGCAAACAAAGCTTGGTTTCCTTCCAAGGTTGCGGATTCAAGGCCATATGAAGCCTGTTTAAAAAATCTTTCAGAGGACCCCTTTGCACTTCTTGTCAAGCAAGCCCACGCTGCGGGGATTGAGGTGTATGCCTGGTTCAATCTTTTAAGTCTCAGTACCAATAAGGATGCTAAGTTTCTTAAAAAATACGGAACCGAAATTCTCACGAGGAATCTTAAGGAAAAGAAAACGCTCGAGGATTATAAGATTGACGGGCAGTACTTTCTTGAACCAGGAGATTTACGCGTCCGGGAAGCACTTTTAAGTATAGTCGAGGAGGTGCTTCGTGCCTACCCTAAGATAGACGGCGTTCTGTTTGATTATATCCGCTATCCGGATAAAAATCCGGCTTACGGATACACAAAAATTAACGTTGAACGTTTTAAAAAAGCGACCGGCAACAAAACAATTAAAGAGGATGGCCAGCTTTGGAAGGATTGGAAACGCAACCAAGTGACAGAGTTTCTTAAGCTCCTTGTCAAAAAAACACGTGTTGTCCATCCGGATATCCAAATATCCGCAACAGGGTGTATGCCGTACTCACGCGCTTATTATGAAGCTTTTCAGGACTGGCCGTTATGGCTTCGGTATGGACTTGTGGATTTTGTGACGATTATGACTTATTCCCCGTATCCCGCGGAATTTGAAAAATGGATTTCGACTGCCAAAACTAAGGTCAGGGATTTTAAGAAAGTAAATATCGGGGTTGGCGCTTATAAATTGGTGCATTCGCCTGAAACGTTCGGTCAGGAGTTTAAACTTTGTGAAAAAGCAGGCGGCAACACCTGTGTCGTTTTCCACTACGGCAGTTTTCTTGAGAATCCCACTCTCAGTAGTTTCTTAACCAGCAATGAATAAAGTATTAGGGTCAAACCTTCAGATGTCAGATAAATTATAAAATGTGAATAAAATCTAATTTATCATTTCTATCCTTATCAAATAGTTCCAAGAATCTAACCCTTACCCGACTCACCTATATACATAAAAATTCCCCCGAGGAATTTGAAGAATTCCCGGGACTAAGTCCTCGGAATTTCCTGCCAAAGGTTAAGGAAATTCCAGAGAGTCTACGATAATTTTTATAAGTTCGTCGGGATAATTCACACTATTATTTTTTCTGCGCGCAATACGCTTGAAAAAATAATGTGTTCATTAAAACTCATTATCCCGCCCCAATTGCCCATACCCCAATCAACCCACGCTGTATTATCCACAAGATGTGTTTACATTTTACTATCTCGTCATACGTTGAACGGTTGCGCCCATTCGACTTCGCTCAGGGCTGTCCTGAGCCTGTCGAAGGACGCTACTCGTTTCGTCTAACGTAAAACGGTTGCGTTAGAATACCATTAAAAACAAAGACGATAGACGTTTAACGTATACCGTAACGAGCTGCGCAACCGATAGACGTAAAAATCCCACCTCGTAGTTGGATTTTAAGATATAGCAGATTTTTCCTAACTATACAAAATGAGCGTCGCTCAAAGTGTATAGTTAAGCCAGTTTCCCTGTCTATATGGCAGATAGGCATAGTGTAGGTGCTTGGCCTATTGAAGATTTTGCGTAGGCAGAGCTTTGTTTATCCTATAAGTATTTCTTGCGGCATAGGAAAGTATAGAAATGCGTCGTGGTAATGCGGATAGTTCAATTTTGTGTCGTAGCTACCGCAAGGAAGTTCAAAGTTGTGAGCTTGCCAACTTCGTTGGCAAGTGAACTTTCTTGTGGGAAATTGAAGTTATTTTGAGGGGGTATAGCAAAAACCTAACCTTGCTTAAACAATGCTTTGTCTTTTTCGGTTAATTCGCCACAAAGAAGCCACACCGAAATTTGCAGGCGTTCGTCAGTTACCCTTATTATTTTACCGTCTTTTTGAATGTTTTGGCCTTTATCAATATCTTTTACGCTTTCTTTATCTTTGAATAAAAGTATCACCTGATACGGCACGCCATTTTTTGTTTTCTGTTGTCCTGTGCTGACCTGGTAGTAAGTACCTTTAAAGTCGTTTACTGTATCAAAAAAATCATATTCTCCCACATTGCTTACTGCACCTTGGCCAGAAATTTCTTTGCCTAAATTATCATTTAGTATCTGATCTTTTTGTAGGTCAGTTGCTTTTTGGAAATTATCAACTAATTCACCGATACCTATTGCCGCAGAATAAGAAAAATTGCTCATGCCAAAAACAAAAATTAACAAAAACACAAAAATCTTTATCATTTTTTTCATTTGCCCTCCTGTTTATGATAATATACCTTATTAGGAAGCAATTTTCAAGCATTTTTTATTGACTTTTACATATGCTTTTACGATAATCTATATTATATTTTAGAAAAATTACTATTATCAAACGGCTATTTTTATGTCTTTTAGCAAATTACAGAAAGAATTACGCAAATATGCCAGTAAAGAAACGGCAAAAGTATTACAAGGATTTTTTAAGACCGGGCCGGGTGAATATGGCGAGGGAGATATTTTTTTAGGAGTACGGGTACCGTATATAAGGAAAATAGCTAAGCATTATAAAAGCCTGCCTTTGGGAGATATTGCTAAGTTGCTACATTCGCCGATACACGAAGAAAGGCTGCTGGCTCTGCTAATACTTATTTTGCAATTTAACCAAGCAAATGCCACCGATAAAAATAAGATATATAATTTCTATTTGAAAAACAGCAGGTATATAAATAATTGGGATTTAGTGGATTTGACAGCACCCAATATTGTTGGAGAATTTTTAATAGCCAGGAGCAAGAAGCAGCTATATATTTTTGCAAACTCAGATTCTATGTGGGAACGCAGAATTTCTATTCTTTCCACATTTAAGTTTATTAAGAATAATAGATTTGCTGACACTTTAAAAATTGCGAAAATACTAATATCTGATAAAGAAGATTTAATTCATAAGGCTGTGGGTTGGATGCTGCGTGAAATAGGCAAGCGCAATAAAAATGTTGAAAAGTTCTTCTTAAAAGAGTATTATAAAATTATGCCGAGGACAATGTTAAGGTATGCTATCGAGAAATTTCCGGAGGAGGAGAGATTAGCTTATTTAAATCATAGATAGCCATGAGGAGGTAAAAATATGGATAAAAAAAGATATTACTTATCGATGACGAAAAAGATTTCTGCGTGATAATCAGCACACATCTGAAGGTGATAGGGGATTTTGATGTGGCTATTGCATTCAATGGAGAAGAAGGCCTGAAGTTAGCAAAAAAATTAAACCCGATTTAATTATTCTCGATATAGTTATGCCGGGTATAGATGGTTTTAAGGTGCTGGAAAAATTAAAGAAAGAAAATAATACTATGGCTATCCCTGTTATTATGTTGAGCGGGCAAGATGCCGATATGTACAAAGTAAAAGCCGCGCAATTATTTGATGAGCTTTATATTACAAAGCCAGTAGATGCGCATCAGCTAAAAGAAAAAATTGAAGAGATTTTTAAAAGGATAGATTCTAAGGGGTAGTTTTCCTAAAAAGAAATATTTTGTGCCTATATATAACAAAAGGTCGGCTTCGGAATGAAGTCGACCTTTTTAAGGTAGGTCCCGCTAAAATAGCGGGTTTAAATTGCATTAATTACTTTTTGTCCTGTTGTTTTTGAATTATATATATGTTTTTGAAAAATGCAAGTAAAAAATGTTGCAATAAAAAAGGTATTTATGAGCTATA
>JAUYCY010000149.1 GCA_030692055.1 Candidatus Omnitrophota bacterium
ACAATCTCCATTGCCCGGCCTCCCAAAACATAAGAAGGCCTAACCAAAATTGGATAACCGATTTTTTTGGCTACCTCTTTTGCTTCAGCAAAAGTAAAGGCAGTGCCGTTATCTGGCTGCAGCAGGTCTAATTTATGCAACGTCTGCTTAAAACGCTTTCTATCCTCGGCAATATCAATATTATCTGCGCTTGTGCCTAAGATATGCACCCCGTTTTTACGCAAAGACACTGCCAAATTCAGCGGAGTTTGCCCCCCAAACTGCACAATTACGCCGATGGGTTTTTCCAGTTCAATAATATTCAAAATATCTTCCAAGGTTAATGGCTCAAAATATAATCTGTCAGAGGTATCATAATCCGTAGAAACCGTCTCAGGGTTACAATTGATCATGATACTCTCAATGCCTTCTTCTTTTAAAGCATAAGAAGCATGGCAACAACAATAGTCGAATTCAATACCTTGACCGATGCGGTTAGGACCGCCCCCCAGAATAACTACTTTTTTCTTTTGGGTGGGTTTGCTTTCATTCTCGGTTTCGTAAGTGGAGTAATAGTATGGCTGCTTTGCACTAAACTCTCCGGCACAGGTATCCACCAGTTTATAAACGGGTTGAATATTTTTCTTCCGACGATAGCTCCTCACCTTCTCTTCGCTAGAGTTAATAAGATAGGCGATCTGTTTATCAGAGAAGCCGTCTCCTTTGGCCTTTAATAAAATGCCGGCCGGTAATTTAATCTCCCCATTTTTATCATCTAGCCGGTATTTCTTTAGTTTATCTTCGAATTCGATCAGTTGCTTCATATTATCAATAAACCAGCGGTCAATCTTGGAGAGATTATATATTTCATCAATGCTTAAACCCATCTTTAAGCCGTAGCGGAGGTAAAACAATCTTTCATCATTGGCAGTTTTAATCTTGTTTTTTATCTGTCCTAACAATTCGTGGTCTTCCCTCATCAACATCTCATCGGTTATTTTATCTTTACCGTCGCAGCCAAAGCCGAACCGCGAGGTCTCGGTAGAACGAATCCCTTTCTGCAATGCCTCTTTAAAATTTCTTCCGATAGACATTGCCTCGCCTACTGCTTTCATGGAAGTATTAATTATGCGTGCCGTAGCGGGAAACTTCTCAAAGGTGAACCGGCATATTTTAAATACGCAATAATCAACGGTGGGCTCAAAAAAGGATTTAGTCTTCCCAGTAATTTGATTCATGACCTCCGGTAGCGTTAAACCCACAGCCAATTTTGTGGCCACTCTAGCAATGGGAAATCCCGTGGCTTTTGAGGCCAAGGCAGAACTGCGGGAAAGCCGGGGATTGACTTCAATAATGACGATATGGCCGTTATCTGGATCCTGGGCAAACTGAATATTTGCCCCACCGCCGGTAATGCCGACTTTTCGGATGATTTTTTTGGAGAGATTAACAAAATTCGTATATTCTTCGGCAGTCAAACTTTGGGAAGGCGCTACCACAATACTATCGCCGGTATGCACACCCATGGGATCAACGTTTTCCATAGAAGTAATCATAATCACATTATCCACACAGTCGCGCATTACCTCAAACTCAATCTCTTTCCAACCCAAGACCGACTGCTCAACCAATACCTGATGCACCGGGCTAAGTTCCAGACCCTTATCCAAAAATTTTTCTAACTCTTCCTTATTATACGCAGTTGCCCCACCTGTGCCGCCCAAACAATAAGCCGGCCTTAAGATTAAGGGGAAACCTATGGAGAGGCCGATTTTTACACCTTCGGCAACGCTCCTGGCAATACCGCTTTTGGGTACGTCTACACCGATCTCCATCATTGCCTTTTTGAATAACCCACGGTCTTCGGCACGGGCAATAGCATCCACACTCGCACCGATAGACTCAACGCCGTATTTTTTTAAAATACCTTTCTTCATTAAGAAGTAGGCCAAGTTAAGTCCGGTCTGCCCGCCCAACGTCGGCAGTATTGCATCGGGTCTTTCTTTTTTTATGATTTCTGTGACTACCTCCACGGTCAACGGTTCAATATAGGTTGCATCTGCCATCCCCGGATCAGTCATAATCGTCGCCGGATTGGAGTTTACCAATATCGTAAAGTATCCTTCTTCCCTTAGCGCCTTACAGGCTTGCGAACCGGAATAATCAAACTCACAGGCCTGACCGATAATGATCGGGCCAGAGCCAATCATCAATACCCTTTTTATATCTGTCCGTTTAGGCATGTTATTTTTTCCCTTTCACCCCGCTCTTCCTTTCTTTTTTATAACCAGCCTTTTTAGGAAGGACGGGGTTCATTAACCGTAAGAATTCTATTAATATGCTATTTACCTCGTCAAATCCGGGGCTAACCGGATTATACTGTACCGCAATAATCTTGTGCTTTTTTGAGGCGAAGCCTTCAACCGTCTCGTCATTTAAATGCAAAGCAGTAATCTCGACACCCTTAATCTTCTTAAGGGAACCCATATCCACTATCCAAGAGTGATTCTGCACCGTTATCTCGCCCTTTCCCGCCGCAGGCGGGATCCCGCCTTCAATTTTAATCAACGAGCGGGGAAATGAAGTCGGATATATTATCGGGTAATTTACGCCGTGGTGGCCCAGATGCATCTTCTTTATCTTGGCACCCAATGATTTAGCAATCACTTGGCTCCCTAAGGCAATACCCAAGATGGGAATCTCCCCGATAAGCTTGCCAACTGCAGTAACAATCTTTTCTAAAACCGGGTCATCCTCAGGCCCGCCGGAAATAATCAGACCTTTAAGTTTCAGTTTTAATATTTCTTGCGACCCGGTATTATAAGGCAGGAGAACTACTCCCAGGCCCAGGTTATTCAGTTGTCTTAAGAGGCTCTGTGCTACTCCCAAATCTAAAATACCTACGCGCGTCTTTGTCTTACCCTTGATTACCTTTATTTTCTGGACGGAGATTGCTTCAATCAAGCTCGGTTTGGGTTTTTGCTTTTGTAATTTAATGCCCTTGAGCAACTCTTCCTTGGTCTTGCCGTTGGTAGAAAGCGCTGCCCAGACTTCTCCTTTATCTCTTAAGTGCACAGCCAGGGTACGCGTATCTACTTCGGCTAAGGCCACTAAATTCTCTTTCTTTAAAAAATCATCAAATGAACCCTTGGCCTGCCAATTGGAATACATCCGCGATTTTTCTTTAATCACCAAACCTTTAACCCGGGCCCCCTCTGATTCATTGAATTTTTCATTGATACCGTAGTTACCAATCAACGGATACGTGAACATTAAAATCTTTCCTGCATTAGCGGGGTCAGTGATTACTTCCTGGAAACCTACCACCCGCGTATCAAAAAATAAGGGGCCAATGGCAACTCCTTCTATCCCAATAGAGGAGCCGCTAAAAACCCTGCCGTCTTCCAACACTAACAATGCGCTGTTCATGCGTTGCTCCTTGATTAAATCTTTGTTCTGATTATATCCACAACCTCTTCTACTGTTTTTGCCTTAATAACGCCCTTTATATCCCATGATCCCAGGCTAATTATGGGCTTGCCAAACTGCATACAATAAGCAATCTCAGAGAGAGTGCCATACTCTCCAGGCAGGGCAACGACGATGTCGCCAGCCTGAATCACTAAGACATTCCTGGCTAAACCTAAGCCTGTGGGTATCACAATATCAATATATGGATTGGCGTCATTTTTGTTGTAACTTGGTATAATACCGATAGTTACGCCACCACCAGCCTTAAAACCTTGGCAAACCGCCATCATTGTACCACTTAAACCGCCACAAACGAGGTAATCAACCACTTTTGCCAGTTTTTTGCCTAAATTTTGGGCTAATTGCTCCACTTCCTTTGAACAGCTGTGCCCACCAATCACTGTCACAACCTTCTTTCTCATCAAATCCCCTCAAGATCGGGTCTTCTAACTTATTGATTGCCAACGTGTTTCAAGACCCGATCTTGACATGTGGTGCGCCTGACAGGAGTCGAACCTGTACACATGGCTCCGGAGGCCATTGCGCTATCCATTGCGCTACAGGCGCATCTATTTAATTATATCCGCCGTGTCCCCGAAGGGGGCAGGCGCAGTATCTTTTTTTTAAAACAGATTTAGCTGCTTTTCAGCTGTGCCCTTTTTTTCTTCTTCCGCAAATATTGATATCTTGCCATATTCTCCGTCGTAACCTGGCTGTATATTGACTTTGCCTTCTCTTACTCTTAAAACACCTTCGGCAACGCGGGGAGAAAGGTTTTTTACTAAATCTTCTTTGCTGGCCTTGAGTAAAATCTCAAATTCCGTGTTAAACTTAGAGAGAGAAATGCGGTATTCCTTTTCCACGGCCTGTGAACTCTTGGTAAGGCCTTTGGCATCAGCAATAATCTCATCTAATGAAATAAGATTCTTAAACGGTATGGAATTTTCTGGAACATATCCTACCGGCCGATCCGCCAATTCCTCAACCCGGTTCATCACGCCCACAGTTACGGGTTTGCCGCATTTAGGGCACTTGCCTTTATGCTCTCGCGTCTCCTCAGGAGAAAGCCTTACCCCGCAAAGCCGGTGGCCGTCATAGTGGTATTTGCCTTCTTCGGGGAAAAATTCAATGGTGTATAAAAATCTTTTTTTGTCTTTGGTTTTCAATACCTCTCTTATAGTTTTATAATTTAATTCGCAATCAAAAACATTTGCCTCCCGGCCGATTTTTTGAGGAGAATGTGAATCGCTATTTGAGATTATTGTAAATTTATCTAATGCGGAAAGTCTCCAGTTCATTCCGGGGTCCGAAGACAAACCGCTCTCCAAGGCAAATATCTTCGGTGTTTGATCTTCGAAACAATCTTCAATACGGTCAAACCCCGACTTAGAACCAAAGACACTGAACCAGGGGGTCCAGGCGTGCCCTGGCACAATCATACAGTTTTCGTCGATATCAAAAACAATCCGCGCCACCTCTTGCGCGTCCATGCCCAAGATCGGCCGGCCGTCGCTGGCAAGATTCCCGTAACGGCTAAGCGTCTCATTGATTTTATCCGTGGTTTTAAAGGAAGGGCTGAAAACAATATTATGAATACGGTACGTCCTGCCTTTCTTGGAATAAATACTGCTTATCTCGGCGGTCAGAATAAAATAAACATCTTTGTACTTAAATAAGCCGTTGCCCAAATCTTCTAAAACCGCTTTACATTCCTCAAGCCAGAGATGATGCGTAAAATCTCCCGTTCCCATCAGGGTAATACCTTTTAATTTTGCCCATTCCGTAATATGCTGGGTATCCATATCCCGGGAGGTAGCGCGTGAATATTTAGAGTGGATGTGAAAATCAGCGATAAATTCCATATTTTACTTTATCCCTTCTAAAATTTTTTTTACATTGCCCCAGTGCGTTCCCTGCCAGTAAATTCTTTGACATTGTGGGCAGGTTACAAAATTATCCTGTGTGGCGAATACGTATTCGGGGACCCTATCTTGAATTTTTTCTTTCTCCACCGCAATTAACCCTGTGTTACAGATGATGCAACGGCTGAACATCTGTTTACTATTTGGGCCAAGTTTTAATTCCTTTAACAGTTGGGCAACTTGTTCGGGAAGCCGTTCGCTTTTGATATAAATAATTTTTGTCCCGTATATATCGTGCATCCTGAGGTTGCGCGTCAAGATGATACGATTATCCCTTAAGGCCTGGATTATCAGGGAGCCGATATTATCTTCCTGGAAGTATTCGCTATCAAACCCCAGGATCCTCAGCCACTTGGCTAATCTTCCCAGTTCTCGGGTGAGGATAAACTTCATGCTTTATAAACAATTTCTCCGCCTAGAATGGTATATTCAACGACGCCCTTTAAAGTTCTCCCCAGAAATGCCGAGTTTTTGGACTTAGAGAGGAAACCTTGTTTTTCCGCCCGCCATTCTTTATCGGCAGATACGATAATTAAATCCGCATCAGAGCCGGCCGTCAGCGTACCTTTGTCAATCCCTAAAATCTTTGCCGGATTGAGTGATAATTTTTTCACTAAACCAACCCAATCCAGAAAGCCTGTGCTAAGTAATTCTGTAATGCTTACAGCCAATATCGTCTCTAAACCGATTACCCCGAATTCCGCGCGCTCAAACTCAATATCTTTTTCGTTCTCGGTATGCGGGGCGTGGTCAGAGGCAATCGCATCTATTGTGCCATTCTTTAAACCTGCTTTAAGTGCCTCTACATCTTCCTTGCTTCTTAGGGGCGGATTCATTTTCATATTTGTGTCATACCCCAATACTGCTTCTTCACTCAAGGCAAAATAATGCGGTGCAGTCTCAGCAGTAACTTTTACGCCTTTTTTCTTGGCAGAGGCGATTAATTCTACTGACTCACCGCAACTTACATGGGCAATATGAAGCGGGCATTTGGCTTTTTCTGCCAGTTCAATATCCCGTTTTACTCTTTTGTATTCCGATTCTTTGGATATCCCTCTTAAGCCTAAGCGGGTGGAGGTAAGGCCAAGATTAACTACGCCGTTAAGCGAAAGTAACTTGTCTTCAGAGTGACAAATTACTAACAAGCCTTCCTGTTTAGCAATTTTCAATGCCTTTAACATCAGTGCATCATTGTCCACTGACGAGCCATCGTCAGATATTGCCACCACACCTTCTTTTTTCAACTTCGCAATATCCGTCAATTCTTTTCCCAGCCGGCCTTTAGTAATTGCGCCGGCGATAAAAACATTTGCCTGCGCAGTTTGTTTAATAATTCCTTTAACGAATTTCACATTTTCTGCGCAGTCAACAGGAGGCTGTGTATTCGGCATGGCTAAAACAGTCGTTACTCCACCCTTTAAGGCTGCCGCAGTACCGCTGGAAATTGTTTCTTTATCTTCTCTGCCCGGCTCCCTTAAATGCACGTGCATATCCACAATGCCCGGCATAATTATTTTATCCGTCGCATCGATGATTTTACCCGTTGAGACAGAAATATTTTTCGCTACCCTGGATACCCTGCCATTCTCCACCAAGATATCCGCAACCTCATCCAAATTATTCGCCGGATCAACCACCCGGCCTTTTTTAATCAGTAGGCTCATTTTTATTATCGTGGCCTTGGGATACAAGAAATAAAACCGCCATCCTTACGGCAATGCCATTGGTTACTTGCTCTAATATCACTGACCAGGGCCCATCAGCGACACCGCTTTCCATCTCCATCCCTCGATTAATCGGGCCGGGATGCATTACAATAATATTCTTCTTTGCCTTTTTTAATCTTTCGGCGGTGATGCCGAAATTTTTAAAATATTCCAACTGTTTAGGGAAGGCAGCATCAATATCGCGCTCAAACTGCATGCGTAAAACATTCACCGCATCGGCACTCTTTAAGGCTTCTTCGATATCATGCGTAACAGAAACCCCCATTTTTTCGATTTCCGGCGGTATAAGTATTCCAGGGGCACAAACCATAACCTTAGCGCCTAGTTTGGTTAATCCCCAAATATTTGAACGCGCTACGCGCGAATGGGCAATATCTCCGACGATACTCACATTCAAACCTTCAATCCGGCCTAATTTTTCCTTTAAGGTAAAGATATCTAAAAGTGCCTGTGTGGGATGCTCGTGCCAGCCATCTCCGGCATTAACCACACTTATATCCACATGGCGCGCCAGCATAGCTGCGGCGCCCGAATAGTTATGCCGCACAACAATAATATCCGCCCTTAAGGCCTGAATATTCCTTCCGGTATCAATCAAGGTTTCGCCTTTGCGCACACTCGAGGTTTCCGTGGCAATATTGATGACGTCGGCAGATAATCTTTTTGCCGCTACTTCAAAAGATACCCTTGTTCTCGTTGACGGCTCGTAAAACAGATTCACCACGGTCTTTCCGCGCAGCGCCGGGACCTTTTTAATATCGCGCGTGGAGATTTCCTTAAACGACTCTGCGGTAGTTAAAATAAGCTCGATTTCTTCTTTGCTTAGATCTTCCAAACCCAATAGATCTTTTCTCATCCAAGCCATATTAATCCTTTTCCACGATCACTACCTCATCACAACCGTCCACTTCGCTTAAGCGCACCTCCACGGTTTCATTCTGGGAGGTCGGAACATTTTTGCCGACGTAATCCGCGCGCACAGGCAGTTCCCGATGGCCGCGGTCCACCAATACCGCAAGCTGGATGACTTTCGGCCGGCCGAAATCAATCAGGGCGTCTAACGCCGCCCTTACCGTCCTGCCGGTATAGAGCACATCATCTACGAGGATTACTACCTTATCATTTATATCAAAATCTATTTCCGTCTTACGCACTACCGGGCTCGCCGCAACTAAGGTTAAATCATCGCGGTATAAAGTAATGTCCAGGATTCCTACTGCCACCTTTTCTTTTTCAATCGCCTCAATAAAATCTGCGAGGCGCTTGGCAAGATAGGCTCCGCGGTTGCGTATCCCGATAATACATAGCGATGTTGTCCCTTTATTTTTTTCCAAGATTTCATGGGCGATGCGCATCAGGCTGCGGTTTAACGTATCCTTATCCAATATCCTGGCTTTTTCTTGCATAAGTGAAGACATAAGTTATGACGCCTTCGTTAACAGACTAAGCGACATAACTTATTTGTCTGAACTTATCCCCGCCGCTTCGCTTATGCGTTGCAAAGCGGCGGGGATTATTTCGCAGACGTCCTTAACTTCTATGATATCGAAGGCTACAATTTACGTCGCAAAAGCTTCCGTAAATTGTCTGCTCAATAAAAAAACCCAACCGCTTTTATTGCTGCAGTTGGGTTATGAATTCTGTCTTTATACTTCATTTTATACCCTTACTAGTTTCTCATGAACTAGCTTAAAGGCCTCGATCAATTTTTATAAATATACCATTTGATTTATCTTTTGTCAAGGCCAATAATTAAAAAATTACGATAAATTCGCCGCGCGGGACGCGGGTTTTAAAGTAGGTTAGAAGGTTGCTTACCTTATCCCGTTTTATTTCCTCGAACTTTTTCGTTAATTCCCTAGCTACTACTATATCCTTGTCACCGCCTATAGCTAGAATATCTTCTAATGTAGCCAGGATTCTATGGCAAGATTCATAAAAAATAATAGTATATTTTAATGCGGCTAGCTTTTTTAAGCGATTTCTCCGGGCCTGTTGACGATTAGGCAAAAATCCTTCAAATATAAATCTATGGGCGGGTTTGCCCGATAAAACCAAACCATTTACAAAGGCAACGGGACCGGGAATTACCGTAATGGCGATATTATTTTGTATTGCCAGATTAATTATATTATACCCCGGGTCAAGTATCCCGGGTGTTCCGGCATCAGAAACTAAGGCGACATTCTTACTTTCTTTAAGGAGACTCAGTAAATATCGGCCCTTGGTAACTTTATTATGCTGAAAAAAGCTTGTAGTGGGAGTAGCGATACCGTAATGATCAAGCAAGATCTTTGTATGACGGGTATCTTCACAGGCAATTAAATCTACGCTCTTTAAAATTTCCAGCGCCCTTAGGGTTATATCTTTAAGATTACCTATGGGAGTGGCAACTATATATAACATTACTCTACGGTTACTGACTTGGCTAAATTTCGCGGCTGGTCGACGTCGCAACCGCGCTTGACAGCAACATGGTAAGCTAACAACTGCAAGGGTAGCGCAACTAACAAAGGAGAAAGAAACTCATTTATGCGGGGGATATAAATCACTTCTTTAATACTGTCTTGGATCTTGCCATCGCCCTGGGTGGCAATGCCGATAATCTTGCCGCGACGACTGCGAATCTCTTGTATATTAGAAATCATCTTCTCGTAAATTATCGACTCGATGGCAATACAGACCACGGCGCGGTATTCGTCAATTAAGGCAATCGGCCCGTGCTTCATCTCCCCGGCAGCATAACCCTCCGCAGGAATATAGGATATTTCTTTTAACTTCAATGCCCCCTCCAGAGCAGAAGGATAATTTATGTTTCTGCCCAAAAATAAAAATGAGCCATAATGCGAGTGCCGAAAAGCAATCTGTTTAATCCGGCTATCGTCTTTTAAAATGCTTGCTTGAAGCTGGGGAACTGTTTTAAGGGCTTTTAACAACGCTTGTTGTTTTTCTAGCGGCAGCGTCTTACGAATGCGCCCCAAATAAAGGGCAAACAGATATAAAACCGCCAACTGGGCAGTATAGGCTTTGGTTGAAGCAACACCTATCTCCGGACCAGCATGGGTAAAGATAACTCCCTCACAGTCTCGGGCTAAACTTGAACCGAGCACGTTACAAATCGCCAATACCTTGGCAGCGTGTTTCTTTGCTTCCTTAACTGCGGCCAGTGTATCCGCCGTCTCCCCGGATTGACTTACGGCAATCACTAAGGTATCTTCATTGACCAGAGGATTACGATAGCGAAACTCGCTTGATAAATCAACAGCCACCGGCAAACGGCATAATTCTTCTAAAATATATTTGCCGCACATACCTGCGTGATAGGCAGTGCCGCAGGCAACAATAATGATATTGTTTATTCTCGCTAAATAGTCATCAGAAATTTTTAATTCTTCAAAAAATATATTGTTATCGCCGGCGATCCTTTGTTTCAAAATATTTTCTAAGACGTGGGGCTGCTCATTAATCTCTTTTAACATGAAATGCGGGAAGCCCTGCTTTTGTGCTTCGCTGACATCCCAGCGTATCTGTTGCGCCTGCCGCGTAATCTTTTCTCCTTTCAAATTACTAATCGAAACCCCCTCTTTAGTTAAGACCACCAGTTCATTCTCTTCCAGAAAGATTACTTCTTTAGTATAATCTAATATGGCTGGAATATCCGAAGCCAGGAAATTTTCATTTTTCCCCACCCCCACAATCAACGGGCTGCCGCAGCGCGCCCCGATCAATTTATCCGGCTCTCTGGCAGAAATCACACCGATGGCAAAGGAACCCTTGAGTTGCATTAAGGCCTTGCGCGTGGCCTCCTCTAGGGAAGAATTATTATAAAACTTTTCAATCAAATGCACAATGACCTCGGTATCCGTCTGACTCCTGAATCGGTGACCTTCTTTAATGAGTTCATTTTTGAGTTGATGATAATTCTCGATTATGCCGTTGTGGACTAAGGCGATTGTTTTGCTGCAGTCCAGGTGCGGATGCGCATTAACCTGATTGGGAAGGCCATGGGTCGCCCATCTTACATGGCCCAATGCGAGACTACCGGTAAGAGGCTTTTTTTTCAAAAGTTGTTCTAAATCTTTTACCTTGCCAGGAAGCTTTCTTACTGATAAGGTGTTTTTATGAGGGAGGTAAACAGCCGTGCCTGCGGAGTCATAACCTCTATACTCTAATCTCTTAAGGCCATTTAAAAGAATAGATTGCGCCTCTTTTTCTCCGATATAACCAATTATGCCACACATTGAGCACCTTATGTTTTGATTTAGCGAAATCCCGCCGAGTACGGCGAGGCGGGATAAATTTAAGCGACCCCAACCGGATTTCCCGCCGAGCTATTGCATAGAAGGCGGGATCCCGCCTTCTATCTAAACTCATTGGCGGGAGAACCGGTATAACATTAGTGACCCCACGGGGATTCGAACCCCGGTCGAGAGCTTGAAAAGCTCTTGTCCTAGACCAGGCTAGACGATGGGGTCAATAACAAATTATTCTTCTTCAGCAATCACTGGTGCCACGCAAGAGACGCGGTCTTTATCCTGCAGTTTAATTAAACGCACTCCCTGCGCCGAGCGGCCGGTTGCACGAATATCTTTTACAGAGCAACGCAAGAACATTCCGTTTTGCGTAATCACCATTAACTCGTCTCTATCGCTCACTGTTTTTAATGCCACGGCTTCGCCGTTTTTGCCGGTGACCTTTATATTAATTACGCCCTTGCCGCCTCTGCTAGTTAGGCGGTAATCTTCTATGGGCGTGCGTTTGGCAAAACCTAACTCCGTTACAGTAAGCACAGTTGTGTCTTTACGCGACAGAACCATGGCAATCACTTCGTCCTTCTTAGCCAAGGATATACCGCGCACACCTTTCGCCCCGCGGCCCATATCCCTTACTTTGGCTTCGGAAAATCTAATCGCTTTACCTTGCCTCGTACCGATCAATAATTCCTCTTTCCCGTCTGTAAACTCAACTCCGATAAGCTCATCATTTTTCTCCAGAGTTATACCGATGATGCCGCCCTTGCGGGGATTGCCATAAGCATCGAGCCTGGTCTTTTTGATCTGGCCGAGTTTAGTTACCATTACAAGGTATTTATCGCCGACGAATTCTTTTACGGGAATAGTAGAGCTGATTTTCGCCCCTGCCTCCATCTGTACCAAGTTCACTATCGCCTTGCCCTTGGAAGTACGGCTTGCCTGCGGTATCTCATAAACCTTCAGCCAATGCACCTGGCCTTTGCCCGTAAAAATCAATACATAATCTTTGGTCGAGGCAACAAACAGATGCTCGATAAAATCTTCCTCTTTGAGCTCAGCACCTGTTGCGCCCTTTCCGCCGCGTTTCTGTTTGCGGTAGGAACTTACGGGCAGGCGCTTGATATAACCGCCATGGCTAATTGTAACAACCACATCCTCTTCAGCAATCAGGTCTTCGATTTCTAACTCTTCAATTTCCCCGACGATATCCGTCCTACGCTCATCGCCGTATTTTTTCTTTAATGCCTCCAGCTCTTCCTTGATAATGCTTTCAACTTTTTTCTCAGAGGCAAGAGTCGCCCGGCATAATTCGATTTTCTTAAGCAGTTCCACGTATTCGGCATCGATCTTATCCCGCTCTAAAGCAGTCAGGCGCTGCAGCTGCATTTCCAGAATCGCCTGGGCCTGGATCTGTGAAAGATCAAACTCTTTAACCAGCCGTTCTTTAGCCTGTTCTGTATTCTTCGACGTCTTAATCGCTTTGATAATCCGGTCAATAAATTTAAGGGCGATTTTCAGGCCCTCTAAAATATGTGCCCTCTTTAATGCCTTATCTAATTCAAACTGAGTGCGCCGGCGGATAACAACCTTACGGTGTTCGATATAATAACCGAGCATCTGGTGCAATGTTAAGACCCTTGGCCGGTTCTCCACCAACGCCAGCATGATAATACCAAATGTGGTCTCCAGTTGCGTATGTTTGAATAACTGGTTTAAAACAATTTGTGACTCTATATCGCGCTTGAGTTCCACGACAATGCGCATTCCTTCCTTATCAGACTCATCGCGGATGTCGGAAATGCCTTCAATTTTTTTCTCTTCCACCAAGGCGGCGATATTTTCAATAAGCGTTGACTTCTGCACCTGATAAGGAATTTCCGTAATCACAATCAGGTCTTTGCCGTTCTTCTGGTGCTCTACCGTTGCCTTTGCCCGCACAGTAAGCTTGCCCTTGCCGGTAGAATAGGCTTCTTTAATGCCTGCCCTCCCGCAAATAATTCCACCTGTGGGGAAATCCGCGCCCTTGACATAACGCATCAGGTCTTTTAATTCTGCCCCCGGATTGTCCAACATATAAATAATCGCATCGCAAATTTCATTCAGGTTATGCGGCGGGATATTGGTCGCCATGCCAACTGCGATACCGCTGGAACCATTGACTAAAAGATTGGGGAGTGTTGCCGGTAATAAAAGCGGCTCTTTGAGAGAAGCATCGAAGTTGGGGCCAAAGTTTACCGTATCTTTATCAATGTCGCCCAGCATATCATCGGAAATCGCTGCTAGCCGTGCCTCAGTATAACGCATGGCTGCTGCAGAATCGCCATCGACAGAATTGTGCACAAATACTCCGCTGGCTAAAGCAAAATTATGCCAAGGTTCAACAGTTAAATCGTATACATCTTCTTTCTGGTTGAGAAATTCAACCTTTTTAACTTTATGATTAAGTCTTTGCTGCGCCTGAAAAACCATATCTTCAAAACTGGCAAAGTATTTTAAGGCAGTCGTCAAATGTGGTAATCCTGGCTGCCGCATATTTTCATATAGGTCAGGAGTAACTGTTTGTTCTGTCTTCATTAAATCATTAATAAACCCTAAAATTCTACTTTTTACTACTCTTTCTTTATACAAGGGGTCTTGCCATTTTTTTCTTAAGGAAATGGCTGCTTTTTGAGCTAGCCTTTGCATCAAATCCGGCGTTTCTTGAAGACGCCTTTGATTCCCTTTAATTACTCCATTAATAATTTTCCTCCGAAATTCTTCGTCCTGCCACTGCTTCTTTGCTTTCTCTCTGTGTAGTTCTCTTATCTCAGGATTCTCCCAAAGCTTTTCTGCCATTTCTCTAAAATGCCCTGCTGAATAGTTGCTGCGATATTGTGAGTTTCTCCATAGCTCTTTGGATTGCTTAACCATTTTCTGCCGATAATCAGGATTATTCCAGCGCTCTTTATTTATTTTCGAAATATAAGCTCTATGTTGAGGATTTGACCATATCTTTAATGAGGTTTTGCGCGTAATCCCAGCGATAAAATTCCTATAATCTTTATCCTGCCATCTTTTCTTAAGCTCTTCTGATTTTAATCTGCTTAATAATTCTTGAAATTCCTTTTTCCCCCATAATTTTTTAAGATTTTCTCTTGAGGCCTCAGTTATTTTATTCCTGTATTCCGGCCTTTCCCAGGCGCTGCGGATAACCCTGCCCATCTCTTCTCTGTACTTTGGATCCTGCCAATTCTTCTGGTTCCGCGCAGACATACGCTCAGACATTTTTTGCCGATTCTCAGGGGCATCCAGAAACTTCCTCCTGCCTGCGGCAATCTTTTTAACATATTCGGAATCATTCTTGTGCCGCGAAGCAGCGATCTCTTTATGCAATCCCCAATGCTGGCCCCATTGTATCCTCTGTACATTATCAGGATTATTATTTAACTTATTAAAGTCTATGTGATGTCTTATCCTGCCTGCGCTTTTTGAATAAACCTTATTGTCTAAATTCCATTTATCTGCCAAATGATGAATAAACTCCCAACTATTCTCAAAGGGCTGATAAACCATTTCGTAGCCTTTAAGGTTGCGATCTGTTGTACCATCATGAGGTTTAGTATATAGGGGCATCAGAGAATCCCGGGCTTTTAGATCTTTTGCTTTTTTATAACTTCCGTCCCTGAGCATAAAAAGATGGTCTAATGTGCATTTAATTTCTGCGCCGCTATCTAAAATTACTTTCAAAATTTGCACATTCCGACGCGTTTTTCTTGGATTTTTAATCTCGGCTATCTCAATCTTTTGGCTTTCAGGATTAAATGTATAGGTATAATTTTTTTTGCTTTGTTTTGTTTCTCTTATAAGCTCTTCGAAATTAAGACACCTGCCATCCGTAAGTTTAATTTTTGTATCTTTGGTAAAGCAACCGAAATTTCCCTGCCCTTCGACCAGAGGATAGCGCAAGGAAAAACTCTGCGCCATTCTAACTAATGCATCGTACACCGCCACATCGCCGTGAGGATGATATTTTCCGAGGCACTCGCCCACAATACGCGCGCATTTTTTGTAGGGCTTGGTATGTTCCAAGCCCAAATCCTGCATAGCAAATAAAATTCTTCTGTGCACCGGCTTTAATCCGTCGCGCACATCCGGTAGGGCTCGCCCAACGATTACGCTCATCGCGTAATTTAGGTATGAATCCTTTACCTCTTCTTCAATATAAACCGGGATTATTTTTTCGTTTCGGGTATACATTTTACACGTCCAAGTTCTTTACCTGATGGGCATAATTTTCAATAAATTCCCTGCGGGGCTCAACCTGATCGCCCATCAATACCGTAAACATCTTATCTGCTTCTACCGCGTCCTCTAAGACTACCTTTAAAATCGTGCGTTTATCGGGATCCATAGTGGTTTCCCATAGCTGCTGCGGATTCATCTCTCCCAGGCCCTTATATCTTTGGATATGCATACCCTGGGTTGCCGCTTCTTTGATATAAGCCAAAACCTCGGTTAAAGCAAACAAATCCTTAACCTCTTTCTCGTTGGTAATCCGGTATAGCGGCTTGAGTTTATTTTTGCCGGCCTCTTTAGCAGCAACATCTTTTTGGGTTAAGGGCTGCGGGCTGTATGTGGCTATGTCTAACCCTAACTTCTCAATTTTAGCCACAATCTGCTCTATGTCTTGGGCCTCAAAAAGTTCTAACACGTCCTGCTCAATTTCCTTGCCTTCCCTTTCGGTAAGCATGGCTAATTCCTTGTCAGAGTAGAGAAAATGGTCTTTTTCATCCACTTTTACCTTATAAATAGGCATTTTTTTGGTTTTTTGATGTCTAAAAGTGAGATATTTTGCGATTTCTACTCCCCTTTTTCCCAAAGTCTTGCCCAGCTTTTCCAGCTCAACTAGTAGGTGTAATAATTCCTTAAATTGATTATCCGTAAATATGCGCTTATCCTTTAACCGCACAAACCGGTGCCCTTCTCTGCCCAGGTCCAAAAGCATTTCATCCATCTGCTGCTCGGTCTGGATATACTCCTCACGCTGGCCACGTTTAATTTTATAAAGTGGGGGTTGGGCTATATAGACATAACCATCTTCAATAAGTTTGGGCAACTGGCGATATAAAAGCGTAAGCAAAAGCGTGCGGATATGCGAGCCATCCGTATTGTGACAAACGATTCCACCTTCACCTGCAACAAAATTCTGATTGCCAACCACAGAAAGATCGTAAACATGCTTATCCGAACAGTTGACTTTTTCCGCAGAGACTACCCGCAATCCTACGCAATCCTTGTTTATTGGGATAATGGGCTTACCCCAATTTCCTCGCGTATTTGCCGAAGACAGCCATCCAGTAAGCCTGTCGGCATCTTTGTGATTTTGCCAAACATCCTGCGTTGCTAAAACTTGTTCTTTGGATGAAATGTATACGTCTATTTTTTCATAATTTGATTTAATAATCTTGCTTTTATAGGTATGCGGTTTTGGCCATTGGCGTACCAATGCAGGGAAAATACCCATTTGGCGTAAGATGTAAATCAAACCTTGCGCCAAACGTACAGAAACCGTTGAATATCCTACTACTCTGCGCGAACCACCTCGGCCGCAACACCTGGCTTTCTCAACCGTTATATAACCATCGCTTTCTATGAGGCCGCGCAAAAGTGCTCGTTGTACTGGCTCTTTAACATTAAAAAACTCATCGGGAATAAATTTTTCGTGGGCCTTCTTGCTCAAAAGACCAAGGTATTCTAAAAGCAGCTTAAAACTAAAAGAATGAAAGTGTAAATAGATGTTTCCGTCTGAAGGACGATCAATTATTGTCTTCGCGTTGAATAATTCTTTAATTAGCGAGGTTAGATTGTCGGCGTATATTCCCTCCTTATCTTTCCCGATAGAAATAATAAACCGGTTGGGGCTCCCCTTAATAAAACTGGCGCATCCATCACCTAAGTACCACCCCAATAAATAAGCCAGCCTCTCATCTAGCGTAAACTCGGTCTTAATTCTTCGCGTATGATTATCCAAGAAAAATTTAATCCCGTTATTAATCCCCTCTCCTTGCCAGTATCTTATAGGTAGATAAACAAAATAGTCTTCCTTGCTTAAATCAGCACCAATTACATTTAGATATGATTCCAGCTTCCCATATTGCGGCATAACATTATCTATTTTGGTCTCCCATTGCTGAACTACGGTTTTATACACGCCGGCCAACCCGGCAATTTTAGATCTAGAGATGCCACAACGCTCGCGCCTATTTTGTAACTTTCGCCAAGAATTTAAGTCTAAATCGATGTTAGCCTCTGCAGGTAAATGGGCTACCAACCCTTTTTTAAATCGTACAAAGATATTTTTATTCTCCTTATTTTTAAGTAATGTCTCTTTTAAGTCAATGCGCTTCTCCTGGTTAAGCCTGGGCAAACGCGCAGGCAGGATTAGCGTGTCGCCTGCCCTTACATTCTTACCTTCTTGCAAGACGCAGGCATTATTTTTGTATAAATAAACGCTGTGGCAAGAAGTAATCTCTAGTGCATACCCATTTTGCGTTTTTATTTTATAAATCTCGGTGCGCCGAGGATGTTTAATTACCTCGTGAATTGCCTGCCATTCTAACTGGCGAGAATTTACATTCAGACTTAAGGCCTGATAGCGGCCTGGTTCAATACAGTTTTCTACAAACCCCCCCATAGTAGTCAAAATTAATTTTTCTGCCTTCGCATCAAAAAGCATTATCGGCTGTGACGCAGTTAAGCTATCCGCATCTGCCATCAAGATTATTTTATGATAACGCAACTTTGCCAGGTCAAATTCTTCGCCTACGCTTGTCCCCAATGCGGTGATAATCGTGCGGATTTCTTCGTTGGATAAAATTTTATCCAGACGGGCTTTCTCCACATTCAAAATTTTACCTTTTATGGGAAGTATTGCCTGGAATCTTCTGTCGCGGCCCTGGCGCGCGCTGCCCCCGGCACTATCGCCCTCCACTATATACAATTCGCACAACGCCGGGTCTCTTTCGGAACAATCGGCTAATTTCCCGGGCAGGCCCGCACCCTCTAACGCACCCTTACGGCGGGTCAACTCGCGCGCCTTACGCGCTGCTTCGCGCGCATGCGAGGCAACAATGACTTTATCCACAATTTTATTGGCTACCGAGGGATTCTCTTCAAAATAGGAAGAGAGGGCATCCAGGCTCGCTGAAGAGACAATGCCTTCCACCTCGGAGTTACCTAACTTAGTTTTGGTCTGGCCTTCAAATTGCGGGTTAGGAACCTTAACACTAATAACCGCAGTTAAACCTTCGCGCGCATCTTCTCCGGAAATGGCAATATCGTCCTTAATCAAATTCTTGGACTTGGCATACTGGTTAATCGCGCGGGTTAAGGCAGAACGGAAGCCCGAAAGATGGGTGCCGCCCTCGACAGTATTAATATTATTGGCAAAAGAATAGACGGTTTCGGCATAGCCGTCGTTATACTGAATTGCCCCCTCCAAAATAACATCATCCTGCGTCTTCTGAAAATAAATTACCTTACTGTGCAGGGGGTTTTTATTTTTATTCAGGTAGTCTACAAAGGAAACAATCCCGCCGCCAAATTCAAAGATGCTCTCCTTATCCGTGCGTTCATCGGCTAGTTTAATCTTTAAGCCCTTATTCAAAAATGCCAATTCCCTTAAACGCTGGGCCAGGGTATCATAGGAGAATTCTATTTTACTAAAAATGGTTTTATCCGGCTTAAAGGTCACCTTGGTGCCGGTTGTACTACTCTTGCCGATAACCGTAAGCAGGCTTACGGTTTTCCCGCGTTCGTAACGCTGATGATAAATTTTACCGTCGCGTTTTACTTCTACTTCCAGCCAATCCGAGAGGGCATTGACCACACTAACACCCACCCCATGCAAACCACCGGAGACTTTATAGACGCGGTGGTCAAACTTGCCACCCGCATGCAACTTGGTCAGAGCAACTTCCACTGCTGGCTTCTTCTCGGTCTTATGCATATCTACCGGGATGCCCCGTCCGTTATCTATTACACTTACACTGTTATCATTGCGGACGGTCACGCTGATGTTATCACAGTAGCCGACCATGGCTTCGTCGATGCTGTTATCCGTCACTTCAAAAACCAGGTGATGCAGGCCGCGACTGCTCGTATCGCCGATATACATTGCGGGCCTGCGACGCACTGCCTCAATGCCTTCTAATACCTGGATGGTTGTGGCATCGTAAGGTTTATCTTTAGTTGCTATTGGCCCTGGTTGTTTGGCTGGCTGTTTAGAAATTTTTTTCTTCACTTGACCTCTCCGATTCTAAACCGTATATCTTTAATCCCTATTTTTTTTAGCAAGTCTTCCTTCTTAAAGCTTAGCTGATAGAGCCAGACAGAAGAATCTACATTAACCGTCAGCACACCGTTCTTTAAGACGCTGCACTTAACGTGCCTGCGTTCTCTGCTCGCCAAGCTCGCCTTAAAGAGCCTAAATACCTCATTAGCCGGGGAAGACTGTTTTTCTTCGATACCTTTAATTACTCCCTTGAGTGTCTGGCTTATGTGTTCCATGACGAAACAGTTTAACTCAGCCTCATCGGCAAAACAATGTAGACATAGCCACCCGCGCGGACAACGCCCGGTTTCTCCGTATCGGTAACTTCCATTTCCACGGTTTCATCGCCCAGGATTTTTAAAACATCGATTAAATAATTCGGGTTAAAACCAATCACAAGTTCTCTGCCGACGTATTCCGCATCCACCTCTTCCCGCGACTCCCCGATGTCGGGAGTGGTTTTAGATACGATTAGTTTGTTTTTAAATAATTCCAGTTTTACCGCCTGATAATCGGGAGTGGCAAGCAGGGCGGCCCTTCTTATGGCTAATAAAAATGCTTGCCGGCCTATTTTTATTTTTTGCGCAGAAACCGGCGGTATTACCTGTTTATAATCCGGGAATTCCCCTTCAACCAAGCGGGAAATAATCATGATATTATCCAACTCAAACAAGGCCTGGTTAGCGCCTAAAATCAAAGAGAGCGAACCCTCTTCTTTTAAATTACGATTTAATTCCTGAATGGTTTTTATCGGCACAATAATATCGATTGTTTTATTGACAGAGGTAGCCAATTTCTTCTCGATAAGCGCTAATCTGCGGCCGTCCGTTGCCACAAAGGTTAAGTTGTCGTCTTTAATCTTAAAGAGTATTCCGTTCAAAATATACCGGGTTTCATCGTAAGAGACCGCAAAAGAGGTCTTAGAAATCATTTCCTTTAATATCGCCTGATCTATGGTTATTATTTCCCTATCTTTAAACTCGGGTAGCTTAGGAAACTCCTCTGCCGACAATCCCATTATTTTAAACTGGCAGTTGGCAGTTTCTATAATCACCAGGTTGTTCTTTTTGACTGTAATACCAATTTCTTCATTGGGTAGCTCCTTGATAATATCGCTAAATCTTTTTGCGGGTAGGGTTATTGAACCTGCCTCGGAGGCATCAACATCTATTGCACAGTTTATACCAATATCTAAATCCGTGGCGGTTAAGCGTAATTTATTTTGATTTACTTCCAGCAAAATATTAGAAAGTATTGGTAGTGTTGATTTTGTAGTTATAATTCCTTGCACGGTTTGAACACCACTCAAAAGATTTTCTTTCTTAACCTTTATCTTCATTAATCCTCCTACTGTTATTATTACAATATATTAATTAAGTAATAGTAGTAATATAAGGTTTTATTTTTGTTGAAAATCATCAAACTGGTTTATTACTAATAGTTATAGAGATAGAAACTTATTAACAACATCTTAATTCACTGTTTAATTCTTTGGGTAATATGGTGAACTCTATTTTTTAAATCTGTATTATTTAATATTCCCTCTTTTATTTTATTATATGAGTGTAAAACCGTAGTATGATCGCGGCCGCCAAAAAATTCTCCTATTTCAGGCAATGATAAATCGGTTAACTCGCGGACGATATACATAGCGATTTGGCGGGCGAATACCGTGTTTTTATTGCGCCTTTTCGTCTTTATTTCTTGTGATGAGAGGCCGAGTTCTTCGGCTACCACTTGAAGTATTTGACCGGCGTTAATTAATTTCTTAGGCTCTTTCAGTAAGTCTTTCAGGACATCTTTAGTTAAGGCCAGGGTAATATCTTTCTCTTCTAATAAAGAGTAGGCAATGACCCTGATAAGCGCCCCCTCTAATTCGCGAATATTAGTATTGATAAGTTCGGCAATAAAAAATATCACTTCGTCTGGCACCTTCACCGGTTCTTTTTCAATCTTCTTTTTTAATATGGCAATGCGCGTTTCGAAATCCGGCGGCTGGATATCGGTAATCAGACCCCAACCAAAGCGCGAAATCAACCTTTCTTCAAGACGCGCGATTTCCTTGGGGGATCGGTCCGAAGAGATTACGATTTGCTTGTGGGCATCGTAAAGCGTGTTAAAGGTATTGAAAAATTCCTCCTGAGTAGATTCCTTACCGGCAATAAACTGGATATCGTCAACTACCAAAAGGTCGGCGTTGCGGTATTTTTGCCGGAAGGCGGGTGTAGAATGCCGCTGGATGGCATCGATAAGTTCGTTAGTGAATTTCTCCGAAGGTATATAACAAATCTTAAAATTCGGGTTGCAGCCGTTCTTTATATAATGGCATATTGCCTGCATAAGGTGGGTTTTGCCCAAACCAACCCCCCCATAGATAAATAAAGGGTTGTATGCCTTGGCCGGGGACTGCGCTACTGCCAAAGAGGCTGCGCGGGCAAAGCGGTTAGAGGACCCCTCCACAAAATTATCAAATGTATAGCGGGGGTTCAGAGAAATACTATCTTGGGGTTGGGCTATGCGGACCTTGAATTCCTCTAGCCGGCTGCGGTCCTGGTTATCCATCAAAGAGGGGTTAACCTGAAAATCTATACTGAGGTCTTGGTCGCAAACAGATTTGACTGCCTCGGTAATTAGGTTAAGGTAATGGTTGGTTACCCAGTCTTTAAAGAAGCCGTCCGGCGCCTCCAAAGTTAACTTTTGGCCTTTAATATCCTTACATTTTAAAGGTAGAAACCAGGCCTCAAAGGCAGTTGAACCGATGCGTTCCTTTATGTAATCCTGAGCCTTGCTCCAGATTTCTGTGATATGCATTGATTATGCGGGTTTACCTGTAGAAATAGCGGAGTTTCCACAATATCCACAGCTTATTCACAGGCTGTGAAACCTGTGAAAATCCCAGCTACGGTACCAAGAATAGGCATATTATAACAGAGAAGATATCTATTGCAAGAAAAATCTGTTGTGGTATTATTAAATCCATGCCTTTAAATATCGGCCTTGGTATTTTAATCTTTCTCTTGCCCTTTTCCCCTCACATCCCAATTAAACTGCTTGGCAGTTCGTTTTCCATCCGGTTCGAAGACATTATTGTCCCGATATTGCTGTGTTTCTGGATTAGCGAATTATTATTAAAGAAAAGGCGTTTTATTTACTCCGGCTTGTATATCCCCATAGGAGCCTATTTTTTTATCGGCCTTATTTCTACGTTCCTGGGCTATTATGTAAAACACATTATCCCTGATCCGTTATACGCTGCCTGCGTCATTCTAAGAAGTGCAGAGTATTATATAATATTTTGCTTAACTGTCAATATATTAAAGACAAAAAAGCAATTGATAAATTATTTCAATGTCTGGCTGGTGGCCGCCGTCTTAATTGCGTTATACGGCATACTTGATTGCCTATTTAATGTCTCGGGGCCCACGGGACTTTATGATCGAGGCTGGTTTTCTTTCCAATCAAATCACCTCGGCGGGTATTTAATGATTTCATTAATTTTGGCCATAGGTTTGTTTTCGACTGCGGCAAATAAGACACAGAAAATTTTATCCGTAATCGCAATACCGTTAATTTCCTATGTTTTATTTTTTAGTCTATCGCGGATAACCTATCTAAGTACATTTGTAGCGATTTTAGTTTATTGCATTTTAAAATCAAAAAGGCTAATTTTAGTTCCGCTTATTTTGGCATTTTTTCTTTTTTGGATAATACCAAAGATGATGCCTGATACTTTGGTGGGTAGATATCTAAACAGTGCCATAAAACATACATTTAGTCTTACAACTGTGCCTCAAAGTTTGGGCAGTTCCATTGCCTCTGATTTTTCCGCAGCTCAACACCGTTTTTTAATCAAACGCGCCTTTAAGATAACATCCCAACATCCCTTTATTGGCGAAGGCTTAGGCGCACGCGAAATAGTCTATTACGACAGCCAACTAGCCTTAGTGCCCGCCTCAACCGGAATAATTGGTAGTACTATATTTCTCTGGCTCCTGATAGCTATTTGGAGAATAGCAATTAGCAGATACAGGAACACAACAGATACATATCTTCGTGAGGTGGCAAGGGTATTTTTAGCTATCTTTGCTGGCTTATTAGTGCATAGCATCGCCTCCGTGGCTTTTCTTATTGCGGTTATTGCTTATCCCTTCTGGTTTTTAACCGGCGCTGTCTTCTCTTTGAAGCATTTGTCTTAATGAACGAAAAGGTAATTAAAAAAGGGATTAATTCAAAAATTTTGATTGACAAATCAACTAAAATGGTATATACTTCTAATTAGTAATACTAATAAGGAGGTTATATCCACATGGAAACTATTGAGAGATATCTCGACATAAAGCTCCCCTCCCGGCAATCTGCGTTTTTATGGGGAGCAAGAAAAACAGGGAAGACAACATACCTGAAGAAACGTTTCCCGGATAGCCTGATGTACGATTTTTTAAAGACAGATTTTTTTATTGAAATCTCAAAAAACCCGGCGCTACTTAGGGAACGCATACTTGCAAAAGACAAAAGCGTCCTAAGCCAGCCAATAATACTTGATGAGGTGCAAAAGGTGCCTCAGGTGCTTGACGAAGTTCACTGGCTGATAGAGGACAAAGGTTTAAGGTTTATCCTTTGCGGCTCAAGCGCCAGAAAATTAAAAAGAGGCCAGGTCAATCTTTTAGGCGGCAGGGCCTGGCATTACGAAATGCATCCCTTGGTTACCCCTGAAATTAAGAAGCCTAACCTTTTGCGAGCCTTAAACCACGGAATGATACCCTTGCATTACTTACAGGTTGATGCGGATTGCCAAAAATCCCTAAAGGCCTATGTGCAGGATTATTTAAAGGAAGAGGTTTTTGCTGAAGGCCTGACTCGGAATATCCCTGCCTTTTCAAGGTTTTTTGATGCATTTGGCTATTCGCATGGGGAGCTTACGAATTATTCCAATATTGCCCGTGACTGTGGAGTAGACTCAAAGACAGTCAAAGAGTATTATCAAATCCTGGTAGATACGCTGTTGGCTGTAAGGATAGAGCCTTTTAAAAAAAGGCAGTCACGGCAGGTTATAACAAAGGCAGCCAAATATTACCTATTTGATGTGGGTGTTGCCGGATATTTGACAAAGCGCCATCTGGAAGAGCTCAAGGGTATAGAATTCGGAAAGGCATTTGAGCATTTTTTGCTTATGGAAATAGTCGCCTACAGGTCATATTCTGGCAAGGATTTTCAGATAAACTTTTGGAGGACAAAATCAGGCTTGGAAGTGGATTTTGTGCTTGGGGCAGGTGAGGTTGCTGTAGAGATAAAAGGAGCCAGCCGTGTGGATAAAAAAGATTTGAACGGGTTAAATGCTTTTATAGACTCGTATTCTACAAAGAGAAATGTTATAGTTTGCAATGAAAAAGAAAAGAGGCTGCATGGTAAAATAGAAATAATGCCTTGGGAGACTTTTTTGCAGGAATTATGGGAAGGAAAGATATTGAAGAAATAGAAATAGCGTCAGACATTAGTAACCTATTCGGTTAATGCGCAAATAGAATTGAAATTAAAATACATTTGGATTATAATAAAAAATGAAAAGCGCTGCTGGAAGACTCAAAGACCTTGAAGGCCTTAAGTATCTAAAGACAGTGAAGAAATTATAGAAAAAATACAAATTTTGTTTTACTCTCGTCTAGTGCCTCTCTCGCAGATCAGTTATGAAAAGGATTTATGATTTTTTCACCCATCGGGAAATCCTAAAAAACCTAGTCTTGAGAAACTTAAGGGTTCGCTATAAAGGTTCAATTTTAGGGTTTTTTTGGGTATTGCTCAATCCTCTTTTAACTATGCTGGTTTTGTATGTAGTATTCTCTCAAATTATGAGGATAGAAATACAGCAATATCCTCTTTTTTTATTGTCTGCGCTGCTTCCTTGGACATTTTTTTCCTCCTCTCTAACCGATGCTGCCTGCTCGATAATTGACAATGCTAATTTAGTTAAAAAAGTTTATTTTCCCCGGGAAATTCTGCCCGTATCTTATGTGCTAAGTAACTTTATTAATCTTTTATTTAGTCTATTAGCTCTTTTGTTTATTTTGCTCATCTTCAGAATACAAGCCCTGCGGTTTATTTATTTTTTACCCTTAATTTTAATTATTCACCTTATATTTACTATTGGACTGGCCTTACTTTTGTCTTGCGCTAATGTTTACTTTAGAGACGTAAGCCATATTTTGGGTATTATTCTTATGTTTTGGTTTTATCTAACACCCGTATTTTATTCCATAGATATGGTCCCGCAAAATTTCCGTAGTATTTATTTACTTAATCCCATGGTTTCAATAATAACTATGTACAGAAATGTCCTTTTTGAGGGTAAAATCCCCGGTATGATAAATATTTTAATAGTAATGTTAGTGATTATAATTACGCTACTGTTCGGCTACTTTGTTTTTAAAAGATACGAGCCATCTTTTGCTAAAGAAGTATAAAATCTCAATCCTTGAGGGTTGTTTGAAAGCGGCTGTTTTATAGAGATTAGCACAGAGGAGAAACCCAAATAATTACGTATGTCTGACACCGATTTCTGTTTCTGAATTTCTGGATGAATCGGAATAATGCATAAGACAAATTTGCATTCGTAATACAAATTTGTCTTGACAGAATAATTCAGAATTTGGTATGGAAGTTATATACAGACATATTTAGAGAGAGATGTCCGCACTGTATATAACATAGGAAGCCTAAGGGAGTTTCAGAAGTTCTTGCAGATTTTAGCTGCGCGTTGTGCCCAAATTCTTAATCTCAGCAGCATCTCTAATGAATTGGGCACTTCAGTAAATACGATAAAAAAGTGGCTCTCTATTTTAGAGGCAAGTTATCTTATATATTTACTCCCTCCTTATTATAGAAATTTAGGAAAACGTATAGCCAAAAATCCAAAGCTGTATTTTTTAGACTGCGGTTTGGTATGTTATCTAACAGGCATAAGAGATAAAAAACATCTATTGAACGGGCCTTTGGCAGGCCAACTTTTTGAAAACTATGTAATTCAAGAGACAGTTAAGGCTTATTTTAATGAGGCGCAAATGCCAAGGATATCTTATTTACGCACACATAATGACTTGGAGATAGATTTAATCATAGAAAAGAATATGCAGCTTTTTCCTCTTGAGATTAAACTGAGCAAATCCCCGAACATAAACATGGCAAAACCCATAGAAAGATTTAAGAAGGTATTTTCTAAACTAAAGATTATGCCAGGTAGAATAATATGTTTAAGCGATGAGGATGTTTCCTTAACCAGAGATGTCTCGGTCCAATCTTTAGACGGTTATTTAGAATGAAGAAATTAGTCTATGAAAAGAGTGTTCTTTGTTGGGTTAAATTTTTATGAAGAAAAATGTTGACAGGCATCTTTATTTTTGTTATCATGCTCAATGAAAAGAGCATGAATTCAATTTATTGAGCGATGATTAGTCCATATCTTATTTCAACCAATTATCAGAAAATCTTAAGGTTCTTTGTTTTCTACCCTGGGCAATCTTTCTATGAAAGAGAGGTTGCTAGAAAAACAGGCCTAAGCCCAAGCTCAGTCCACTATTGTTTATCTCATCTCTATCGCGCTAAACTAATCAACCGTAAACAAAATGGCCGAATGTGTTTTTATTCTATTGATGAGAGCGATCCTTATCTTAGAGAATTTAAGGTCCTATCTAATTTACTGCTTATTGAACCTCTGATAGAAAAACTTAAAAAGCTAACTCATAAGATTATTCTTTTTGGCAGTTGGGCTGAAGGGAGCGATACCGAAGACAGTGATATCGACCTTTTTATTGTTAGTTCTGAAAAAGAAAAGGTGCTATCCGTAGTTAATAAATTTTCTTATTCTACTAAACTCGGGAACCGTAAGATACAGCCGATTATCAGCCAACCCGAGGAGCTCTTAAAAAAAGATAGAAAAAATAAGGTATTTCTTGAGCAAGTAGAAAAAGGTAAGATTCTTTGGGAAAGGGAAATTAATGAAGATATCCTTTAAAGATTGTCTGGAGAAAAAGAAGATCTTTCGTTTCGAAGCGGCAAAACAATTGGTGGATCTTGAGCTTGAGGATGCCCAGTCTGACCTTAAATCTGCTGAGGAAGATTATAATGAGTCCAATTTTAAGTGGGCTACTATCAAGGGTTATTATTCTATGTTTCACTCTGCCCGGGCACTGCTTTACTCTCGTGGCTATCGGGAAAAGGGCCATTACTGTCTTTACCTTGCACTAAAAGCATTCTTTGTTCAAGAAGGAAAATTAGATCCCAAGTTGGTGGAAGATTTTAATAACTCCATGATTCTGCGTGGAGACGCTGATTACCGGCGAAAGTTCTCTCAGGAAGGAGCTCAAGCGGTTATCGAGGGCGCAAGGAGATTCCTTAAAACTACAAGAGAGCTACTTTCGAAATGAGATCTATAATGTTTCAGAGTTTATGGGTATAAAAGTTCTTTAAAAAATGTGTAGACTTGGGCTCAAAGGTTTAAGATAATTAAAGTCAAAAGGGAGTTCCATGCTAAAATTAAAACTGCCAGCCTAAGAAATTATGCAATAACTCTAAGTGTAACAAATAATTACGTATGTCTGACACCAATTCAATTCTTAGAGATGTCAGCCACATTTTAGGAATTCTCCTTATGCTCTGGTTTTATCTAACACCGGTATTCTATTCCATAGATATGGTCCCGCAAAACTTGCGCAGCATTTATTTGCTTAATCCTATGGTTTCAATAATAACTATGTACAGAAATGTCCTTTTTGAGGGTAATCTCCCTAGCACGATAAACATTTCAATAGCACTGTTAGTGATTATAATTACGCTATTATTCGGCCACCTTGTTTTTAAAAAATATGAACCATCTTTTGTTAAGGAGATATAATTTAAAAAACAGCGTCAGATATACTAAATTATAAGACCTCGATGCCGCTTGTAATATAATTAGTTAGGCATGTATGACACTACTGACACTATTTTAAAATAAATGAAAAAAACGCTCACTGAAATTGAGGAAGAAGAGAGAAAATGGCAGGTTCAACATTTAGCTCAAGTTAGCCAAGAGCCCCCCTTTTTTTACACAGAGCGTTTAAAAAAGAATAAAAACTTTCCGGGGGATGGCTTTGGATGGGCGCTTTCTAAATTGTTAAAAGTAGTAAATCAGGATTCCATCATTCTTGATTTTTGCTGTGGCGATGGAGATCGCACGTGTTTATTATCTCAATGTTTAACTCCAAGAAAAATTTTCGCCTTTGATTTATGCGAAGAATTAATAGAAATAGCAAGGACAAAGATAGCGATAGCCGGAGTGAAAAATGTTGAATTTACCTGTTCTTCATTTACGAATCTGCGTTATCCGGAAAAATATTTTGATATCGTATTTGTATGGAGCGTACTACATCATTTTCCAGAATATATTTTAGATGCGCTAAAAGTTATTTTCTATTTACTCAAAGATGAAGGCTACCTAGTCTTACGTGAACCCATTTGCGATAGCAAAGCCTTCAATTTGGCAAGGAACTTAATACCCATATCCAAAATTGCTACGCCCAATGAAGCTCAATTGGGGACAAAAGAATTAATTAGATGTGTTTCTCAAGATTTTAAAATTCTCGATTCCAAACATTTTAGTTTATTAACAAGACTTCAAAGAGTGGTTAACAATAGCAGGCTTATTGACTTATTTTCAATGGCGGACGAATTCCTTCTAAAATTAAAATTCATAAATTATTTTGCAGGATCTTTGGTTATTTTTGCCAGAAAAAATAATGAGAAGTAAGCTCTTAATGGGCGCTGCCTTAAAATCAAAAATTCACCACTTTGCTTTACTCTCTATCGTTTTATTCCACATAATAGCCAGAATTCCGTATGTCTGACAACAATTTTACACCAACCTTAAGAGCTATTTATTACAAGGAATAGGGTGAATATTCTTTTCATTTATTCATTAAATGATGTTCAATCTACAAGTAAACCATTGTGGAGGCAAAATCAAATCGCTTTTGGTATTTCCTACATATCCTCATTTTTAAAAAAGCATGGGCACATTACAAAGTTAATTGTTTTAAGTAAACTTTTTGGTAAGAAAAATAAAAATATAATAAATAAATATTTAAAAAGTTTCTGCCCCAAATTAATTTGCTTTGCTGCAGTAGCTACTGAGTGGAATTTTATTAGAGATATCGCAACATACATAAAGAGTATAAATCCAAATGTTTTTTGTTTGATTGGTGGCCCTTTCGCTTCTTTAAGCCCAGATGTTATCTTGTCGAATAATTTCGACGCCTTATGTATTGGTGAAGGTGAATATCCTACTTTAGAGTTAGTTACACAGTTAGAAAAAGGTGAATTTCCTTCCTCTATTCCTAATCTCTGGATTAAACATGGTTCTGTAATAGAAAGAAACTCCTCTCGGCCATTTTTGGAAAATTTAGATAGCCTACCTTTTCCTGATAGAGAAATTTGGCAAGAATGGATAGCTGAATATTCGGAATCAAGTATTTTAGTTTTAATAAGTCGCGGTTGTCCTTTTCAATGCACTTATTGTTGTAATCACGCTTTTAGCAAATTAGCCCCAGGAACTTATGTTAGGTTTAGAACACCGGAAAACATAATACAAGAAATAAAACAGCTGATTGAAAGATTTCCAAGAAGAAGAGAATTTTTTTTAGAATCAGAGAGTATCGGCATAAACAAAAATTGGAGTTTACAGCTATGTTCAGAATTAGCGCTTTTTAATGCAACGCTTAATCGGCCTTTATCCTTTTTAGCTAATCTAAGAATCACACCTCAAGCAGACCTAGAAGATCTTTTTACAATGCTTAAGAAGAGTAATTTTAATAAGTTATATATTGGATTGGAATCTGGGAGCGAAAGGATACGTTATGAGATACTTAAAAGAAATTATTCAAACCAGGATGTTATTAATACTGTAAAATTAGCCAGAAGGTATGGACTTAAAATATACTTTTATAACATGATTGGTGTTCTCGGAGAAACTGTATCTGATTTTAAAGAAACAGTTAAAATTAATCGGATGTGTCTCCCAGATAACCATTGCACGAGTATCTTTTTTCCCTACCCGGGAACGGATTTATATTTTTTGTGTAGAGAGAAAGGCCTATTAGGCAAGCCTTTCGAAGTTAATAGAGAAAGATTTGAAGCAGCCTTAGATCTTCCCGGTTTCTCCAAGAAACAGATACAAAGGAGCTTTAATTGGTTTGACTATTATGTATATAAAGGCCGTAAACCCTTATACAAAATATTAGTAAGGGTTTCTTTTAAAAAATTACAATCTAATTACTATTGGTATTATTTATATAGAAAGGTTAGAAGATATCTTCCTTTCTTTGAGTTATTAGCCAATGTATTTAGAGAGTACGATAAGTAAAGTTAAGAGGAAATAATTGAGTATGTCTGAGCATATTTTAACTCGAGCAATTAAATCAAAAAGGTATTATGTCATTCTCGTTTCTCTTATATTATTCCATCTTATAAATAATTATATTTGGCTAAGGATAGATAATGTGCCTTTAATTTTTGATGCTCATAAAAACTTCATGGTTAGTTTAAAAATATTTAAAGCATTTAGCAATTTTCCACACAGTTTTTTGTCAAACATTATTAAAGCAACTGAGAGTGGATTATATGCGCCTTTTGTCCCTTTTATTGTATCGACTTTTTATAAAATTATAGGGATAAACTATGATAAAGGAGTAATGATTAATAATATAATATTTTTACCTATTCTTGTCTTCTCCGCTTTTGGAATCGGTAAGAAAATGTTTAATAAACAAGTAGGTCTTCTGGCAGCATTTCTACTAACGATGTATCCCATAATATTCAATCAGCTTAAACTGTATATGCTAGAGTTACCTGCCGTAGCAATGGTATCATTGAGTATCTATATTTTGCTAAGAACAAATAACTTTAGAAATCTACGCTATTCAATATTGTTTGGTATGGTCCTCAGTTTAAGCATATTAACGCATTATAAAACGCTATTTTTTATAATTGTCCCTTTATTGGTGGTTGTTTTTTACATATTACTTGATGTATTGACCTTTTTTAAACCAATAAGATGGCATAAAGCTGTAAGTCCGCAAACTAGTAATAAAAAAAGTTTGATGCTACGTGGGTTTAATCTTGGTATTTCTTTAATAATTTTTATGGGGCTCCTTTTGCCTTATTTGTCTTCAATAATGTCTAAAGCATCTTTTGAAAGAAAAACGTATCTTTATGTTACACCTTCAGATTTGCCTATTAACAATCTTGGTTTTTGGAGTAGAGGAATGGTATCAACACTATGGTATTTTAAGACACTAATAGAGGTACAAATATCTTTCTTTTTTTTGGTTATATTTATAATTGGTCTTTATTTTTCACTTAAATATTTTAAAAATAAGAGGCCTATCTTATTTTTATTATTTTGGTTAATCGCCCCTTTTATTTTAATAACATATATATTTAGACCAGTTATAGGATATTATTTTAACTGGTCTTCCCCTCGATACACTATGCCAATTTTAGTGCCCATAGCACTTATTTCCAGTGCCGGTATTATGAAAATATATAACAAAAAAATAAAATTTACTGTTATCATAACAATTATTCTTATAGGAATTATTCAATTCTTTGCTGTTTCATTCGGCATAAATTTATTGCCTAGTAAAATAAAAGTAGAGCTTCCTATATTTAAACGTTCAAATCTTTTACCACATGATATTTTATTATTTAATCAAGAAATACCCATTCCCTCTGCTTATTATTCACATCCAACGATAGAAAAGCCATATTACAAAGAGATATTAGATATAATAAATAACACAAGACCGAAAGATAAAAGAATAAAGATTACTGTTATCCCAGATATAGCGCCGCTATGGGGCTATTTACAATACAGGACTTATATAGAAAATTTGCCATTTGATATCCTTTGTGATGCAGTGAATATCTATTACTGGTATCCTGTTGATTTCCGGGAATTAATTTTAGACCCAGATTACATAATAACTAAAGAAGGGGGCTGGTTGTCAGACTTTTATTTAATAGGAGAGATTGATAAGGCGATGCGATATTTTTATCTTCATAAAGAAAAATTCGCCCTTATCAAAGAAATTAAACTTGCGGAAGACGAGACAGTTCTTATATATAAGAGAAAAGAAAAATAATTACTATGCTTGAAGAATACAATATTTTTTTAAAAAACAGTTTATTTTCAATAGTAACCTTGATAATAATCTGTTTTATCACCGGTATAATAAGTATAATGACTGCGCGATATTTAGGGCCTGCAGGGAAAGGCGCTTACTCATTAATTGTGCTTATTCCAACATTATTTGTCGTTTTTGGAAGTCTTAGTGTTGACTCAGCATATGTATATCTTATAGGTAAAAAAAGATATAGTTTATCAGAGATAACATCCAATGCAGTTATATTAACTATAATAGTAAGCAGTATTTTAATAATGGTTTACATGTTAACTTTTCAATTTATCCATGTTTTCTTAAGAAATATAAGTTATCTTGTTATTTTTATTGCAATTTTGAGTGTACCATTCAAACTATTTTTGCTTTACTCGCAAGGCATCTTTCTTGGTGCTGATAAAATAACCAAACTAAACTTAAGCATGTTGATCGAATATATATTTTTATTAGTTAGTATTATTATTTCTTTAGTAGTGCTTAGAAAGGGACTAGAATTAACCATTTTTACCTATACTATATCATACGTAGCATTGTTTATTATTGTGTTTTATTGGCTTAATAGACTAACTCCCATAAATTTGGCCTTTAGGTCTAAACTTATTAAAGAATCGTTAAAAATAGGGATTAAGACCCATTTTAATATGCTGTTTTACTATTTTAATACCTCGTTGGGTTTACTCTTAGCAGGTATTTTTTTACCTTTACACGAAGTAGGATATTATGCCGTTGCTCTTAATATTATTGTGTTAGGATATTATATACTAAGCCCACTTTCATATTTATTATTCGCTAAGACGTGTTCTTTTAATATAGAAGAATCTAATAAACTTACATCGAGAGTCTGTAGAATTACTATTGTAGCCATAGCAGTCCTCGCGATTATTATTTTTATAATGAGTAAATGGCTGATTTATCTTCTTTATGGTAAAACATATGCGCCAAGTTTGTTACTATTACGGATTATGTTATTGAGTTTAATTCCATATAGCATTTTGAGGATATTAATGGAGGCCATGAAAGGAAGAGGGCATTTTGTAATGGCATCGGTAATTTCTTTTATAACTATGTTAATGCACATATTGCTTAATTTATATTTGATTCCTAAAACAGGTACTCAAGGAGCAGCCTTTTCATTCACAATTTCACATTATTTAGCTAGCATATTGGTGCTTATATTTTTTCTGAAAATCTCAGGTAGTAGATTATCGGATATATTATTTATAAAAATGTCGGACTTGGCATATATTAAAAATCTAATTATTAAAAAAGTTGAAATGTAGAAAACTAAAAATTTATTCGAAAATGAGAGAGAATTATTTTAAAGAAAGATTTCGTATAAATTCTGTAGAAGGTATATTAAAGAAATTTTTGGAGATGCGCATAAAAGAATATAAATTTATTTATAAAAAACTCGGTAAAGATGACCTTGCCTTTTTAGAAGGTTATGGGCTTTCTAAATTATTTTTAAAGGAAAAGCCAAATTTCTGGGATAGATTTAATATGTTGAGGATGTTTAAGGGATATTCAATAGAAAGATTTAATTATTCGGTACGCACCATTATGGAGAATAAAAGACATTTAAAGATATTAGATGCTGGTTGCGGCTTAGGTACAAACAGCATCCTTTTTGCCTTACTCGGGGCAGATGTTTGGGGTATCGATATTAAGAAGCAAAGAATAGATTTAGCCAAAGAAAGGGTTAAATATTATGAACGGGAATATGATGTACGCTTGGACATTAATTTTTTAGCTCAGAATATATTTGATCTAAAAGGAAGCTTTGATGTTATTTTCGTAAATGAGGCCATATCGCATATACATCCTGCTGAAGAATTTTTAAAATTATCTTATCGCCTCCTTAAAAATAACGGAGAGATTATAATAGCAGATGCAAACGGATTAAACCCCTTTGTTCAGTTGCACTATTTCAAAAAACGAGGCTCCAAACTATATGATACGATAATAGACTCTGCTACTGGCAAAATTATTCCCATTGCTAATGAGAGGATATTTAATTTGTATCAGATTAAGAAGAGGTTACAGAATGCAAAATTTTCTATAAAACATATAGAATGTTTTCTTCCATTCGCATCTTTTACTGGTAGAAAAGTTTATAATCGCATATTTTTGAGGTTGCAAAAATTACCATTATTTGCATCTGTTTTAGGCAGAGCATACGCTATTTCCGGAATAAGGCGATAATTATACATAAGGCTGGAGTTAGCAAAATACATATTTCATAATCCTTAAGTGAAAAAGAGCATTAAAAGCCGATTATTTAAAGGATTGAGTATATTAAGTCCATTGTTTACCAAAACTGGTTTGGCTATTTTAACATATCATACAATAGATGAAAGTGGATCGGTTATTTCTGCTTCTTTGGTTGATTTCAAAAGACAAATGGATTATTTAAAAGATAATAATTATATAATTTTCTCCTTAGAAGAGGCTGTTTTTCATATTAAAAATAAGATAAAATTTCCTAAAAAGGCTATTGCCATTACTTTTGATGACGGTTATAAAAATAATTATTTATTAGCATACCCTATTTTAAAACAATATAACTTCAAGGCTACAATTTTTCTAACTACAGATTATATCGGTAATAGAAACGCCTGGCCATATCAAAATAAACCTTACCCTAATCTTGAAATGCTTTCTTGGGAAGAGATAATTGAGATGAGTAACAATGGTATAGATTTCGGCGCTCATACGCAGAGCCACCCATTTTTGACAAAAATTTCTTCTGAAAAAGCACAACAGCAAATTATTAATTCTAAAAAAATAATTGAAGGATATATAAATAAGCCAGTAAAATTATTTAGTTATCCTTTTGGAGATTTTAATTCCGATGTAATGAAGATAGTCAGAGATAATGGTTTTATCGGAGCGTGCTCTTCTTTGTTTGGTAGAGTTGGGCTAAAAAGCAATATCTATTCACTCGAAAGAATAGATATGGGCTATGTATTTGACTTAACTTCGTTTAAAGTATTAATTTCTAGTAAGCCGTTTTTTTATCATGTTTTGAGATGGGAAAGAAAATTATAAACTTAATGTTTTTAAGAAGCGGTTATGTTGGTCTATACGGTATTGAGAGATGGCTTTTTATTATGGAGAAATATTTAAAAAGGCAGGGATATAATATTACACTAGTTTGGTTTCACCGAATTAAATTGAGCGAGGCCTTATTGAATGAAGCGAAGAGAAATAATGTAACTATAATAGAATTGCCACGGTTTGGCAGATATGATCCTTTAACCATTTTTAGGCTATTTGCATTAATAAAAAAATATAAGATAGATATTTTACATACCACTGACTATAAGTCTGATTTAATAGGATTTTTTGCAGCTAAATTAGCTAAGATTCCTATCATTACCACTGTCGTTACTGCTGCAACAGGTGGCGAAATAGTGGGTTTTAAATTAAAAGTCAATGTAGCAATCGATAAATTTATTATCAGGTATTTTAATAAAATTGTTGCAGTTTCAAATATAACCAAAGAAGAGCTATTAAAAGCTAAAATAAATAATCATAAAATAAAAACCATTCCGAATGGTATCGATATCGAAGAAATAGAGAAAATCGGCAGAGCGACATCTCTTCCGACAGACAATTCTGTTAAAACAATATGTTTTGTTGGCAGGTTAAATATGGTTAAAAGAGTAGGGGATTTAATTTTTGCCTTTAAAGTAATCAAAGACAGTTTTAAAAAAAACGTGAAATTAGTTTTAATCGGCGATGGGCCTTTAAGAAAAAGGTTAGAGCAACTTGTAGATGGTTTAGCGCTAAATAATGAAGTTATATTTATGGGGTTTTGTAAAAACAGATTAGAATTTATGGCCAAGTCAGATGTGGTTGTGTTACCGTCTATTAAAGAAGGATCTCCTTTAGTGCTGCTTGAGGCATTGGCCTTAGCAAGACCTGTGGTTGCAACAGACGTAGAAGGCATAGATGAATTGATAAAACAGGGGATTACTGGTTTGCTTGTTCCATCAAAAAATCCCAAAGAAATAGCTAGGGCAGTAATTTATTTACTGCAAAATAGACAAATAGCAAAAAATATCGGTTTGGCAGGTCAAGAATTCGCAAGGAGAAATTTTACAGCTGAAATAATGGTTCAGAATTACGAAGAACTTTATAAAGATATTTTAAAGAATAACTTTTTAGGAGAAAATTAGAATTTGTTAAATATAAATACCATTTAATTCAGCGTTAAAATAAACATGATAAAATTTGGTAGATGGCAGAGATTTGCAAGTGATGAATTAAGATCTTTAGGAAAAATAGGCTTAATCTACTCTAAAATAGTAGGATTCACTCAGCCACCATTATTTGGATATAGTCTATGGTTTAGAAAGATTATAGATAAGTTTAATATTGAATTCATGAGAGTTTTAGATGCAGGTTGCGGTTTAGGTGAATATGCTTTTTATATAGCAGAAAAATATCCTTATTCCTATGTTACAGGAGTAGATATTAACGAATGTAAGATCAAAAAATGTCTATACGTTAAAAAATTTAGTAAACTAACAAATATAGATTTTAAGATGTTAGACCTTAGGCAACTTGAGGTTAAAGAGGAGCACGATTTTATTTGCGCAAACGATGTTTTAGAACACATCAAAGAAAATAAGCAAGTGCTTTATAATTTTTATCGGGCGTTGAGACCCGGCGGATGGTTGTATATCAGAATTCCCATTGCAATACAGAAAAGAATATTTAAGGAGAAATATCTTAAAAGTTATAATCAATGGGCAAAAAATGAGCATGTTGGGCAACACTATAATTATGTATCGTTAAGTAACGATTTGCAAGAAATTGGTTTTTCCATTGTCTTTTTTTCGTATACAGATGGTTTTTGGGGAAGATTAGCGTTTGAATTAACCCATATCATTAAAGAGAAAAATAAATTGCTATATGCAATATTTGTTCCTTTTTTAAAAACGTTGGTTCGTTTAGATTCTTTGAATATCAATAAAAAAATAGGAGATGGACTTGTCTTTCTTGCATGTAAGGAAAGCTGCAGTTCTTATAAATATGATTAACAAAATTTTCCGTAAAATAGGCCCTAAGAAAGGTTAATATTGTTATTTAGATAATGGAAATTTTATATCATCATAAGAATACATATTATAGTAAGGCAGTAGCCATAAGTATTGATGAAATTATTAATGCGTTACAATTATTAGAAAACGACATTGTTACGATCTGCCCCAATAATATAATTCGTTATGTCCAGCAAAAGAAATCCTTGCCTCCTTATGTAAGAATAATAAAAAATTTATTTTTCTTTCGTCCACTATTTGAACTTATTTATAATTTTATAATATATTTAAAATTTAAAAAAATAAAAAGACCAAATTTAATATTATCACGATACGGTCCTTTTGAATTTGTCTCTGTTTGGTTTGCTAAAAAAAATAAAATCCCCGTTATTTTATATATGGAGTTTACTTATATGAGGCATTATAGACACACACATAGCATAATAAATAAATTAATTTTTAATAAAATCGCTAATCATATAGAAAGACAAAATTTGAAAGCGGCTGATGCTATTATTGTAATTTCTCAAGAATTAAAAAACTATTTAATTGCAAAATTAGAAGTCGATGGTAAAAAAATTTATGTCATTCATAATGGTGTTAATCCTTACGAATTTTCTGTAAACATTATAAAAAAAGAACACAGTTACCAAAATCCAGTTCCGAAAAATAGAATGATAGTTGGTTTTGTGGGTAGTATTTCTTTGTGGTGCGGTCTTGATATCTTGATAAAAGCAATCCACGATTTGATTAAAAGCGATATTCTCAAAAATATTCATTTGCTTTCCATAATTCAAGTAGAAGAACAAAGATTATGGCGTTTTATAAAGAAATATATATTTGATAATAATTTAGTAAACCATATTTCATTCTTGGAGGAATTAGAACATAGCAAAATACCTTCTCTTATTTCTTTGATGGATATTTGTATTATCCCCGATCATTGTTCTTATACTTCACCAATGAAACTGTTCGAATATATGGCAATGGCGAAACCTTGCATTGTGGCTGGTACCCCCGCTATTCGAGAAATAATCATTCACGGCGAAAATGGGTATATTATAAAATCCGGTGATGCTACAGAATTAAAAGAGGCAATAGTTTTATTGGCTAATAATAAAGAACTGCGGGATAGATTGGGTAACAATGCAAGAAGGACAATTTTGGAACGAGGTTACACGTGGGAGAATAACGCAAAAAAAATCATACGGATCTATAATGATGTCATAAGAACAAAATCTATTTGTAATTAAAACTGAGTAAATATGTCTGAAGAAAACGTTCCTTTAATCTCAATAATAATACCAACATATAATAGTAGCAGAACCATAAGACATAGCCTGGATTCAATTTCTAATCGTAGCAATAAAGATGTCGAAATCATTATTGTAGATGATGGTTCTGTGGATAATACAGTTAAGATAGCAGAAGGTTTTGGTTGTAGAATTATTAACTTAAATGGAGATCAGGGTTTGGCAACGGCAAGAAATACTGGTGCTCAACAGGCAAAGGGGGAGATCCTGCTATTCGTCGATAGTGATATTTTATTGAAAAAAGAGATATTACAAAGACTTGTGGAACATTTTAAGAACTCGGATAGTTATGTAATTCAGGCTGCGGTTTCTGCTTATTGCCCTTATAAGAATTTTTCGAGTCAATACAAAAACCTTGTGCAATATTATAGATTCTCTAAAATGTCTGAATTTATATCAACAGTAATGACAACATGTTTGGCAGTAAAGCGGAAAATTTTTTTAAAAACGGAAGGGTTTGACCTAAACTTTAAAAAACCAACAATTGAAGATTTTGATTTCGCTACTAAATTATTACGTGCGGGATATAAGATATATTTAGATAAGCAATTAGAATATGTACATATGAAATATTTTAACTTTTGGAAACTTATCAAACACCAATATCAACAATCTAAGGGAGCAATAAAGTTCATCTTAAGAACCAGATGTAGAGGAGTAACTATGAAAAAAAATGAATTTGCCAATAAATCTACTTTCGAGATTTTGCGTATTCCGTTAGTTTATCTTATACTACTGAGTCTAATTTTGAACATATTTTGGAAGGGATTATTCCTATTTGCTACAATTTTATTTGTAATTATTTTTATAATTTCTCTTGATTTTTTAAAATGCATAAAAAAGAAAAAAGGATTAAAGTTTGCCATAAAGTGCTTCTTTATGGGGATATTAGATTCTTTTGTCTGTGGATTGGGGGCGTTAGTGGGATTTTTGGAATATGTTGTTTTTAGGAAATACTATTAGAAGGATTTTAAGTTAGGATTAGCAATGTTGGTAACAAATGATGTTAGATATGTATATGAAAAGTCGATGGTGAAAGTAGGCATAGAAATACCGTATCAAAAGAGGCTCGCAATTTTTTCTAAAAGAACAATTGACGTGCTACTAGCAATATTTTTGTTATTTTTGCTTTGGCCACTGTTTATCCTAGTTTCTATTTTAATAACGTTAGATTCTCCCGGTCCTGTAATTTTTAAACATAAAAGAATAGGAAGAAATAATAAAGAATTTTTACTGTGTAAGTTCAGAACTATGGATAAAGATACCTTTCCGTATATATTTAAACTTAAAAAGCAAGATCCGAGAATTACAAAAGTAGGTAACTTTTTACGAAATACAGGATTAGATGAATTGCCGCAGATTTGGAATGTTTTAAAGGGGGATATGTCTTTTGTTGGTCCTAGACCAGAAATACCCTATTTTTCAGAATTGTTCAGCAGGAATATAGATAATTGGTCATTACGATTAAAAGTAAAACCTGGTCTCACTGGATTAGCCCAATTAGCAGAACTTAGAAATGGCTCGCCCGCTGAGCTTACCCAACTTATTAATAGGCTAGAGCAAGATCTAAACTATATCAACAACCACTCTTTAATAATGGATATAAGGATATTATTTTTTACTGTGGCTTATATACTTAAAAAGATATACCAAAATATGAATAGAAGAAAGCCTCTTTCTCTATGAGCCATATTCTAACTTAAAATGCCCTTTCTGTTAATAGGGGTCAGTATAGAAATCCAGGGAAAAATTTTTATATAAATCAAAGACTTTTAGACTTATCAAAAAATGCTTATGGGCATCGTAAATTAATGAAACAGCATCTTTCCTAGCCAGATATAGTTAAAAACTGTAATGCCCTTATTAAATATGGGTCTGCTTTTTTGGTGATCAGTTCATGCTATACGATAGGCAAAAACATGGACAATGATAAAAAAATACAATCCTTATCAGTGATAATTCCAGCCTTTAACGAAGAAGAGATAATTGAAGAAAGCATATTACTTTTATACGATAAATTAAAAAATAATGTTATGGATTATGAAATAATTGTAGTTGATGACGGCAGTAACGATGAGACGTCTTATATCGCTAGACAACTATCATTGGTAATAAAAGATTTAAAACTGATAAATAACCATACTAATCAAGGATATGGAAGTGCACTCAGAAAGGGTTTTTCTATAGCTTCTAAAGAATTAGTTTTCTATACGGATGCAGATTTACCCATTGACTATGAAGAGATTTTTAAAGCAGAGACGATACTCAGAGAGACAGGTTCAGATTTTATCGCTGGTTTTAGATATAATAGAACCGTAGAGCCCATATATAGGATAATTTATTCATTTGTTTACAACTGTTTAATCTCTTTTCTGTTTGGGGTAAAAGTAACGGATATTAATTTTTCGTTTAAATTATTTAAAAGAGGAATCTTGGAAAAACTGAATTTAGAATCTGAAGGACTTTTTATTGATGCAGAAATGATAGTGAAGGCTACCTATCTTGGATATAAGATTAAAGAGTTTGGAACTGCTTATTTCCCACGAAAAACAGGATATTCCACTCTGGGGAGGCCAAGGGCTGTTTTAAAGACACTATGTGAAATTATAAAATATTATCAGAAGATAAAAGAAATAAAAAAATGAAAAAATCTTTAATAATAACCGCTGATGATTTCGGGCTTCACGATGATATCAACAGGGGTATTGAGGTTGCTATTAAAAATGGCGTTGTCAATAGCGTATCTTTTGTGACAAATACTCCTCTCTTTGAAGACTCTCTAAAGATTATTAAACGGTATCCAGATGTTAGTGTTGGAGTGCATTTAAATATTACCGATGAACCCCCACTTTCTTCTTTAGAACGTGTAAAGTTTTTATTGAACAATAAACAATCTTTTTTAGGCAATCACTTTAAGGTAATTTATTCCGTAATTTCTAACCCTCGCCAGGTAAATCAAATCAAACTAGAATTCGAATTACAAATAAAAAGGCTATTGGATAACAATATAACTATTTCTCATTTAAATAGCCACGGTCATATTCATATAATCCCTTGCTTATTTAAAATTACTTTAGAACTCTCAAAGAAATTTAATATCCCTTTTATAAGAATTCCCGAAGAAAGATTATTTAAAAAGGATTATTTTTATAGATGGGATATTGTTGGGATAAATCTTTTATCAAAATATGTAACCCATAAGTTTAGAAACAGTCAATTTAATCACACGGATTCCTTTTTCGGCTTAAGATATGCTGGTAGGCTTACGAGGGAAAGATTAACCAGAATAATAAGAAATTTAGATTATGGTACAACAGAAATAGTAACTCATCCCGGATACGAGAACTATTCACTCTCTCAGAGATTTAATTGGAATTATTCTTGGCGCGAAGAACTTCTTGCTTTAATGGCTAATGAAATAAAAGAAGAGGCCAGATATAGAAAAATAGAGTTTATAAACTTTCAACAGATACTATAATTTTACCGGTTTATGTTACAATGTTTAAAAATAACCAATTATTAAATTGGTATTTTAAGAAAGCATCGCTTCCTGTTTTTTTCCATGTTTTTCTAAGATATATTATGGCTCCGCTTGAAGAAGTAGAAAAGTATATACCGCAGTGCGGGCGTATACTTGATTTTGGGTGCGGGCACGGCACATTTTCATATTTAATGTACTTTTCATCAATAAAGCGTGAGATTGTGGGATTAGACGTTGATCGAAATAAAATAAATATTGCCAAAGCCATCAACCCCAATAATAAAAACATCGTTTTTACAGACAGAGATATTAATGATTTTAAAAACAAAGAATTTGATGCAGTCGTGATTAACGATGTTTTGTATTTGATGCCCTATGCAGAACAAAATAATCTATTAAAAAGTATCCACAATGTCTTAAAAGACGATGCGGTCTTGATAATTAAGACTATGGATCCTAGGTCTAAACTTAAATTCTTCTGTAGCTATATCCAGGAATTTATCTCTGTAAATATTATTAAAATTACGAAATCAAAAGAAGGTAAGTTCTATTTTGTAAAAGACTTGAATCATTTTAAACAAATCTTGCAAGAAGCAGGATTTCATACTCAAGAGTTCAAGTTGGATAGAGGATTTTTACATCCACATATTTTGTTGCTGTGCCATAAAAAGTTAAACAAAAGTTTTTAAGAAAGACCGAATGGAACAGAAGCCTCTGGTTATTAAACTTTTATATCTGGCAAGAAACCTGCGTTCTAAAGCATTGTTCAAAGCCCTCAAATGCTATTGTAGAGGAGAAGTTTTAGATATAGGAGGATGGGATTTCTATTTAATTGCAAGACGTAAGAATCTAAATTTCAATAGCTGGACTTCATTAGAATGTTCGAGTGAAAAAGCGCTAGAAATAGATGATAAACGTTATCGATTTTGTGTTGGCGATGGTTGCAATTTAGAATACGAAGATAATTCTTTTGATACTATTTTAAATGTACACGTATTAGAGCATGTTTTCGAACCTATAAAAATGGTAAAAGAGATTTCAAGGGTGCTGAAAATAAATGGATATGCTATATTTCTCATCCCTCAAACTTCTACCATGCATATGGCGCCGCATCACTACTATAACTTTACAAGATTTTGGATTAAGGAAGTCATGGAGCGCGTAGGGTTAGATATTGTTCAGATAAAGCCTTTGGGTGGGTTATGGTCATCAATGGCTTCGCATTTAGTTTTCTTTTTTTTACAAAGTTTCAGGTTAAGAGGAATGTCAATAAAAGAAAACAAAAGAAACCTTCTGTTTTACTTTCTTTATCCATTTATGGTTTTATACGCAATTATTAGCATTCCCGTATGTTTAATTCTAAGCCTTGGAGATTTAACTGAAGAGCCGAACAATTATCTAGTTATTGTAAAAAACGGTAAACAATCTATATCGGCAAAATATTATCCAGACAATCTAAATCATTCTATTGATTAATAAGAATATAATATAATATGAGAATACTTTTCATTATGAAAGAATCTATAATACATGAAAGAATAGGTTTGATGTATTTAAGTTCAAATCTAAAATCCCAAGGTCATGAAGTTCGCCTTGTGTTGGTTGAACGCGTTGGTATTAGCTGGGTTATGAACCTAATGAATAGTTATGCGCCAACCGTAGTGGGTTATAGCGCGATGACTGGAGAACATGTAGGCTTACTCGCAATTAATAAAATCCTAAAAGAGAAGTATAAGTTTTTAGCTGTCTTTGGTGGTCCACATGCAACCTTTTTTCCCAATTTAATTAAGGAAGATGGATGCGATGCTATTTGTATAGGTGAAGGAGATATCGCGTTTCCAGAATTCTGCCGCAGAGTGGAATACAATGAAGCCTATTGGGAGGCCCCCAATTTTATAGTAAAACACGCAGGTGAAATTATTCGTAATCCCCTCCTCCCCTTGGTAGAGAACTTGGATGAATTGCCATTTCCCGATCGTGCCTTGATGTACGAAGCCGATCCTGATTTATTAGCTAAGGGGCACAAAATTTTCTTTTCTGGGCGCGGTTGTCCTTATAAGTGCACCTACTGCTTCAACAGAAAATATAACGAAATTTATCAAGGCAAAGGCAAGGTTATTCGTTATCGCTCTGAGGAAAATTTAATAAATGAAATTTGCTTGGTAAAAGAACGCTATCCATTAGATATAGTTTTAATACACGATGATGCATTTCTTTTAAAACCAAAAGATTGGTTGATACGATTTGCCAATCTTTATAAAGAACGAGTTAAGCTTCCATTGAGCTGTAATGTTCGAGCAAACCTTGTCAGCGAGGAGATAATTTTTATTTTAAAAGAAGCTAGTCTTGACTCAGTCTGGATGGGGGTTGAGTGTGGCAATGAAGAAGTAGCAAATAATATTCTCGAGCGGGGGTTAACTAACAAGCAAATTATTATGGCCTCCAGAAGTATAAAAAATCACGGTATTAAATTATGCACGGAAAACGTTTTGGGTCTGCCTATGAAGAATAGTTATCAAATAGATATCCAAACACTTAATTTAAATATTGCAATTCACCCCGATTTTGCTGTTGCATCACTTTTATATCCGTATCCAGGAACCCCCATTCATTCTTATGCTCAAACGCATGGTTTTCTATCAAGGGCAACTCCATTTTTTGAAACAAATAAACGCCATTCTTTATTTAGGTTTTCAAAAAAGGAAAGGAGAAAAATCGAGAATTTTCAAAAATTATTTAGCTTGATAACTCGCCTTCCATTTTTAAAAAGTTTGCAAGACCTGTTATGCAGGCTACCGTTGGGAAAGCTATACAGCAGTATTTTTTATTTTTGGTATGGTTACAATATGAAAATTAGAATTTACCCATTTCGCTCTTTGAGGAAAGAAGCAGGCAGTTATATTCGATTGTGGTGGAAACTTATACAGAAAAGCTAAAAAACCACTTTGATGATTTGCTATAAGCCTAAAAGGATTTAACTAATTGTCAGTATATTCCTTTGGTTTATTTTATGATTATCATATTGTTATTATGCTTGTTTTGGGAATGGCTATTTTCGTTATCTATTAATCTATCAGCGGTTATTTTACTAATTTCTTTTGATTTTTTAAAATGCCCTGTTTGTTAATAGGGGTCAGTATAGTTTTGTATAAAATAAAAGCAAGGTGGAATAATAAGGAGGAGGCTAAAATTTTAAGAATGTTAGCATTCTTTCAAACCATTCATCCTTCCATAAAAGACATGTCGGAAACTATTTTAATAAAAATAAGAGAACGAAAAGAACTTATTGCCAACATAGCCTTAATTGGTTTAATTCTACTCGCAATATATTTAAGGGTAAAAAACCTGGGCTTGTCTTTATTTTTTGGTGAAGAAGAGCATTATATTTTCATTTCTAATTACATATTAAAAACTTTCCCCTATTTTGGGTCATTTTTTTTACATACCAGTAATTTTCCTGCAATAGCAACTTTAGGTCCGATGCCATTCTACATATTTGCATTGCCTTTAATTATATCAAAGAACCCTCTTAGCGTAACATTTCTTATCGCCCTATTAAACATTTTAGCAGTAATATTGTGTTACGGGTTTGTAAAAGTGTTTTTTAATCGAAGAATAGCTTTGATCACAACTGCTTTATTTGCTGTTTCTCCATGGGCTGTTGCATGTGCAAGAAAGATCTGGAATCCGTATATGGTACTGCCGTTCATAATATTATTTTATTACACATTCTTCTTAGCTTTATTTAAAAATAAACAAAAATATTTAATTCTATCATTCATAATAAGCGCGTTTTCTATACAATTATGCCAGATTTGCTATGCATTAATTCCAAGTTTGATCTTGGGAATTTATTTTTTTCGGCGGCAATTAAGAAAGAGATACACAATAATAGGAGCAGCCTGTTTTATATTGCTGTATTTGCCGCAATTCTTTCTTGAATCAAAAAGCGATTTTTATTTATATAATTGGCTCACAGATAGATTGTTAACTTCTAATTTCAAAGAGATGATAAATGCTTTGGCTATACATTTAAAACCAATTAGCTACTTTAATTCCGTAAGCAAAGTTAGCTATTGGTTAGGAATAATCCTGTTTATATTAGGTTTAATTGTTATTATAAAAAGATATCTTTTAAGCTATATTTTAGCCAGAAAAGAAAGGTCGAAAGAATATTTAAAGTATATTTTAGTATTATCATGGACTTTTGCTCCTTTATTACTATTAATGCTATTTCGTCAAAATTGCGATCCTACTGACCATCATTATTCTATCTCCATATTTCCTGCGCAATTTATTATTATGGCTATTGGTTTAGACTATATTGCAAAACAGAAAATTTTTAAAAGCTTTTCTTTGAAGCCATTTGTGTTCATAATTGTCATTACAATAATTTCTTTGCAAAGCATAGGAATTATACGTCTGCATAGGCAAATAGACAGGGAGGGAATTATTTATGAAACTTGGCCCTATGGCGATGTGCCGCTTAGATACAAGATAAATATCGTAAAATATATAATTCATGATTCGTCGAACAATAAATTAATTTTCGAAAAAAATATTCATACTTTAATCGCAATTGCTCCTGATTATTACGCTTTGGTTGGCTATTGGTATTTATTTAACTTCTTTAGCAAGGAAGTTGGAGAGAAAGAAATACCGCCAAAATATTTTGATGTTCCAGTCCATTACATTATCATCCATAAGGAAAGAAATAATCTGGATTCGCTAAAAAGATGGGCGTCTTTAAATAATGTAGAAATATACGTGAACGATATTAATGCCAATCTCAAAGTTATAAAAATTAATTCAGAAGAAAATTTTAACAAGTTTAAATCAGCTTTTGGAGTAGCCGATACTGAATACGAGTACTATACTAAAGATACTCGATTCCAAAATCTATTTTAAGCACTTTGAGACTCAAAATGATATCTGAGCCAATAGTACAATTTAATAATGTAGGCGAAAGATTTAGACTATATCATCAAAAAAATCGTGATATTAAGGAAATAATTTTTGATTTAGTTAAAGGTAGAAGAGCTCCCAAAGAAGAATTTTGGGCTTTAAAAGGCATCAGTTTTGAGGTTCGACAAGGTGAGGTTGTGGGTATTATTGGTGAAAACGGCTCAGGAAAAACGACAATTTTAAATCTGATTGCTGGGATATTGAGTCCGGATGAAGGAGAAGTTAAGATAAACGGCAGAGTCTCTGCGCTATTAGAATTAGGTACGGGATTCCACCCTGAATTTTCGGGAAGGGAAAATATTTATCTCTATGGATCAGTGTTGGGTTTAAGTAAAAAAACAATTGATTATAGATTTGATGAGATTGTTAGATTCGCAGAATTAGAAAAATTTATTGATGCGCCGGTTAAAACCTATTCAGCAGGCATGTATGTTAGGTTAGGCTTTGCTATTGCTATAAATGTAGACCCAGATATTTTGCTTATTGATGAAGTATTGGCAGTAGGTGATGAGGCATTTAAGATTAAGTGTATTCAAAAGATAAATGAATTTAAAAACCGTGGTAAGACTATCGTGGTGATATCCCATAGCATGGATTTAATTAGTATGCTTTGTGATAGGGCCATTGTTTTACAAGGAGGCCGCATTATTAGTGATGCCAAAGTAGATGAATCAATCAAATTTTATCTACAAACAGTGGGGGAAAAGAAAGGGATAGCAGTAATAAACAGAAACAATCAAAGGCTAATTTTTAATAATGGGCGAATTTATATTTGGTATGATGAAAAATTTCTTACCAAAGGTTTTGGTGGCTATGCAGCGTTTTTCTATCAAGGAGTGGCATATAATTCTTATATGGCACAGTGGAGTATTCAACATAAGGATGAGACAAGGTTAGAAATTAGAGAAGATTTTATTGACCTTCCATTCTATCTGCTATGGGCGATTGATTTAGATGAAAATAGAAAAATATCTTGGAGCATCTATATTGTTAACGCTAGGGATTGTGCAGGTTTATCTCATTGTCAAGTAACTTTAATGTTATCAGATAAATATACACGATGGTTTAATCTTAATTACGAGGACAGTTTTCCTGCGGATTTATTGGATTCTGGATGGCTAGAAATACCGCTAAATGATAAAAACAGCAAAATCTTAGGAGTATCGGCTTCGGAGAAGAATTATCCGCCACCTTTATTAATGGATTTTTCAGAAGTCGCTTTTGAATGTCGACCAGCTCTTCATAATACAGAGAGGTCCCAAGGCGCTCGAATATTACAGATTAATATTGTTGATGGCGATAGGTTATCTTCTCTTCCTAAAGGAAAACATCTTATTTTTACAAGCAAAATTCAATGTTTTGATACACAAGAGAACATGAAGAGTTATATTAGAGATATACGCGAGCGCGATGTAGAAAAGCGTTCCCTCAGAAAAGATTATTTAAAATTAATATTTGATTATGGAAAGACAAGAATATTTTATAAAGACAAAGAGATAACCAAGGGTTCTGCTATTCATAGTCCTATGAAAATTAATAAACTATGGAGATATGAAACTCATTGTCATTGGTTGGTAGAGAAAGCTAATGATACATTAATTCTTAAGGGGAAATTACAGCATTTACCGTGTCAGCAAAATTGGCATATTCGGATTCTAAGCGCTGAAGATATTCAGCTAACCGTAGAGCTTGAAGTTCTTGAGCAAATGGAAGCAGAAAAAATACAGATAAATGTTATGCTTCCCGAGCAATATAAGAATTGGTTTGTTGGCCATCCAGTCTTTGCTCAAGGTGAATTCCCCACTTTATTTGATACTGAATATTTTGAACCATGGCAAACTTTGTGGGAGGGCAGCATCGCATCAATAGATATAATAGGTGTTGAGCCGGTGAAAACACAGGAAATTATTTTCCCCTCCGTATTATTAAAGTGTCAGTCTTTGTACTCGGCTCATTGTTTTAAAATAATAAATTCTGATAAGGTATTAAAAAGTAGAGTCTTACAATGCAGTCAAGAGATGATGAATAATACTATAAAATTGCCACCTGGAAAACATACCCTTTTTAAATGTATAATTACAATCAAAGGTTGAAACAATGAAGGTATTATTAGTAAATCTGCCTTGGCAACTGCAAGGAATATGGGGTGTTAGGGCGGGCTCTCGCTGGCCGCATATAAAAGATGGTAGTGAAGATTGCTATTTGCCCTTTCCTTTCTTTTTAGCCTATGCAGCCTCTTTGTTACAAAAAAATGAAATTGACATAACCATAATTGATGCTATTGCAGAACAGCTTTCCGAAGATAAATTTATGGAAAAGATTTCACATTTGGATTTTGATATCTTAGTAGCTGAAACTTCAACTCCATCAATACGCAATGACTTGAATATCCTCCAGAAGATTTCTTCACATAATATCCCTATCGTTCTTTGCGGTCCTCACTCAGAAATTTATCAGCCAGAATTTTTAGAAAAATGCTCCTTTATTAAATATGTTTTATATGGAGAATATGAACTTACCTTGCTAGAGCTGGTTAAAAACCTAAAAGACAATAAGGACTTATCTAGGGTAGACGGTTTAATTTGGCGCCTTGGCTGCGAAGTGATTAAAAATCCTGCACGCGGCCCTTTTGAGATTAATATCTTACCATGGCCGCACAGAGAAACCCTGCCAATGGAAAAATATTTTGATTTACCAGGGAGTATTCCTTATCCTTCTGTACAAATGCTCGCCTCCAGGGGTTGTCCTTTTGGATGCAATTTTTGCCTCTGGCCTCAAGTGCTCTACCAAGGCAATCATTACCGTGCAAGGGATATAAACGATGTAATTAATGAGATGGATTATCTTGTAAAAAATAAAGGATTCAAATCAGTATACTTTGATGATGACACATTTAACATTGACAAACAAAGAATGCTGTCATTTTCACAGGCAATAAAAGACCGAGGCCTAGAAAAGACTCCTTGGGCAATAATGGCAAGAGCAGATTTAATGAATGAGGAAATTTTGAGTGCAATGAAATCCGCGGGTCTTAAGGCAGTCAAGTATGGCGTAGAATCTAGTAATCAATCTTTAATAAAAAATTATTCTAAGAATATGGATTTAAGGAAAACTACAAGAATGATAAAAATGACCAAGGATTTAGGAATAAAGGTCCATCTTACATTTTGTTTTGGCGTTTCTGGAGAGAGTCATGAAACTATTCAGAGAAGCATAGAATATGCTGCGCGCTTAGAGCCAAATTCAGTGCAATTCTCTTTGCTTACGCCGTTTCCCGGAACAGTCCTTTTTGAAGAATTGGATAAACAAGGTAGAATATTGACGAAGGATTGGTCTAAATATGATGGCCATCACTGTTGTGTTTTTAAACCGGATAATTTGAGTCCTCGAGAATTAGAAGAAGCAAAGGTTAAAGCATATGAAGTTTGGGCTGAGCACGCCAGAAAGAAGATGGGTCTTCACAAGAAAATAGATAAATTTTTTATTTATTATAAATACGGCGGCATCAGATTCGCCTTACGAAAAATAATTAAATTTGTTGTCTATAAAATAAATAAATATAGTAACGAAAAGAAAATTATTAAAAAACTAAAGACAATACTCGGCCGCAAAATTAAGCGAGTTTACAACTGGATAGAAACAACCATACTAAAGATAATATTCAACTACAAGATTAAGGTAGTATACAGCGAGATAAAGACTTCTGACCCTATCACTTTCTATAGGAAAATAAAGGATTATTATTTAGATATTTTAGGAATATTTTCGTGTAAATTTGCTTTTAAGGGCCCATCCCGTGTCCAAATAGATTTAACTAACCAATGCAATAATAATTGTATTGCCTGTTGGTGTAATTCTCCACTATTAACAGAAAAGAGGAATGACGGGCAAAGTCTTTCTTTTGAAAAGGCAATAGAACTTATAGATACGTTAAAAAAAATAGGGACAAGGGAAATTTATTTAGCTGGCGGCGGCGAGCCATTTATGTATCCAAAAATTTTAGAAGTTATTCGCTATATTAAGAAAAAAGGGTTCGTCTGTTATGTAAATACAAATGCTACCTTACTTGATGAACAAATAATTTATGAGTTAGTTAGGCTGAAGGTCGATTACCTTATTACTAGTTTATGGGCAGGCACACGCCAAACATATAAGATTATGCACCCCAATAAGAATGAGATACACTTTTATCATATTGAACAGATGTTAAAGTTTTTAGCCAAAATTAAAAACAAGTTACCCTGCGTGGTCATCAATAATGTCATTTCTAATTTGAATTGCCAAGATATATACAATATGGTTAATTTTGCCTTAGAAGTACAAGCTGATGCGGTTGACTTTGCTTTGGTAGATACAATTCCCGGTAGAACTGATAGATTACTTCTTAGTATAGAACAAAGACTCGAACTGGCAGGAGCCATTGAGAATATATCCAAAAATATTGAGATAACGAAACGAATTGAGATAATGGGAGTTACGAAGATTATTAATAGGCTTCGCAATCCATTTTCAGATGAGGGCAACTATGACGAGGAGATAATAGACGCCCTACCTTGTTATGTGGGTTGGTTGTTTTCTAGAATTTTAGCTAACGGCGATGTTAATGCTTGTCTTAAGGCCCACCGCATCCCTATAGGAAATATATATAATGATAGTTTTCAATCTATTTGGAATTCTTCTCAGCAACAATTGTTTAGAGCGAAAACAAAGGTCGCTAATAAAGATGATATATTTTTTGGATTAATTGGAAATGATCCCAATGCGAAAATTGGCTGTTACAGAGGATGTGATGACTTTGAGAGAAACCTTAAAATGCATAAAAAAATGGAAATGCTCACCAACCTGGAAAAGAAAATACTTAAAAAATTTGCGAGGTTATTAGAATTAACTAAAAAAGATAATTTTTTGCCATAGATAGATAATTTGTTTTTAAACTAGGAGAGCGTAAAAATGAAAAATATTTATAAAGAAGTCGCAGAAGAACAGACAAGAGAAAGTTTAAAGATTGGTTTCTCTTGTTTTGGGGTTACCGATGATTGTATGCTTAGATGTAAGATGTGTGAGAAATGGAAAAAGGACATATTTACAATTAAGCCTAACCTTACCACTCTCGACGATTGGAAAAAAGCAGCTCTTTCCTTAAGAAGCTTGGTAAATGAAGGGTTTGAAATAGATATCGGCGGCGGTGAAGCGCTTTTAATGAAAGAACTCTGGGATTTAGTAAAGTATTGTGTAAATTTAGGGTTTAGAATGAACATTGCAACTAACGGCTATCTTATTGATGAAGATACGGCTAAAAAAATATCTGATTCTGGGCTACAAAGTATTATTATTTCTTTGGATAGCTTAAAGGCAGAAACGCACGATTCTATGCGAGGAGTTGATGGTGTATTCTCTAGGGTAATGAAAGCGATTGATTATTTATACAAATATTCTCCGGATATTCATATTGGTCTATGCAGTATTATTATGGAAAAAAATTTAGATGATATCATTGATTTAGCCTTATGGGCAACAAATAATCCCAAAATAAAATCCATATTGTTTATGGCGGTAATGCAGCCGAATAATACTTTGCCCAAGGAGGAATGGTATAAAGAAGAATTCGATTATCTATGGCCAAAAGACATTAAAAAAGTTCAGGCAGTATTTGATGGATTAATTAGATTTAGAAGAATGGGGTATAGAATGGGAAATTCTACCCCTCAGCTGTTAGCATTTAAATCATATTATCAAGACCCTAACAAATTTGTAAAAAAAAGCGCTTGCAATATGGATAGGGCAGTGCATATAAGTTCTGTGGGAGATATTTTTATTTGTTATCGATGGCCGTGTTTAGGTAATATTACGACAGACGAGCTGGCTAAGGTTTTGACGTCAGAAGAAGCCAATAGAGTAAGACAGGATATACGCAACTGCAAAGAAAATTGCCATTTTCTACTGAACTGTTTTTACGATGAATAAGTACAAAAGATATATTACTATAAATTGATATATGCAGATTAAATCCGCAATGAATTTTTTAATTCTCAAGTTTAAATCCATTCCACCCAAAAAACTTATTAAGTTTATTCAACACTCTCCCCTAGAAATCTTCCTTAGGCCAACCCGCTTTATTAAAAAATTCATTTCATATAAACGTAAGCACCCAATAAATAATTTGATAAAGATAAGTGAAGATACGGGAGGGTTAAATATGATATGTGGCGATTATGCAGAATTACATAATCGGATAATTGGTAAAAATAATTTTGAAGAAGTCATCCAAAATGTAAAAGAAAATTTATCCAAGAAGAGAAAAATTATAATCGGAATATCTCGCTACAATTTTTTTAGGTTGAATGAAATTGTAAACTTCTGTTTTAACCTTAACGGGAAAGACTTAAATAACAGAAAAAATACAATCGCTTCCTTTGATATTTTTCCTATGCGAGATATCCTTAGCAACTTTCTTTTATACATGGATAGAATAAAGAAGATAAATGGAAATATAGAAGTAAAATTAATTGACAGAAGCCTACGAGAAATTCTGGAAACCGTGGGTTTAAATGCCTGTATACATCAAGAAAAAGAAAGAGATATAGCTAGATTGTTGGGGGTCATTTGCGAAGAGGCATTCATTGGTCCCGAAGTAATTGTAATTGATCCTTTCCATAAATGTAATGTGAAATGCGTCCATTGTTTCGTGCACAATCCACTTATTAATCATCCACAGGAATTTTTGGATAGAAAATTTACTCTAGAAAAATTTAAAGAGATTGTTGATGATTCAGCAGATTTAAAAGTAGATAATATTATACTGCAAGGTGACGGCGAGCCATTAATGCATCCCAATTTTTTAGATATGATCAGATACATCAGAGAAAAGAAAATAAAAGCGCTTTTCTTTACCAATGGTTCTTTTTTGAACAAACAGATTGCAGAAGAAATTATCAATCTAAGGGTTGAGGAGATATATTGTTCATTGCCCGCAGGCAGCCAAGAGAGTTATGAAAGGATTTGTATAAATCCTCAGGGAGGGAAAATATTTAATCTGATAGTTAATAATATGAAAAATCTGATGGATTTAAAAAGGGAGCTTAAAAAATCCTCCCCCCGGTTAGTAATGACCCATGTGATACACAAGCTAAATTATGATGAGCTGATTAGAATGGCCGAGTTAGACGCTTATATAGGAACAGATGCTACACGTTTTTATCTAATAAGACTCGACGCGAACAATAAGCATTTAAAATTAAGTGATGAGCAAATTGAGGTTATCAAAAGAGACTTGCCTATAGCCGTCGATATCCTTAAAAGGGCCAATATTGATTTTGTTGATAACATAAAATTTCAGCTTTCTCATTATGAAAACTCTACGGGTGCTTGGTCGAAAGACATTTTCCTGGAAAAAGGCTGCACGATTGGCTGGTATTTTTGTTTAATCCCCGCATTAGGAGATATAAGCATGTGCTGTCATTTAAGAACCGTGGGATATTTAAATAAACAGCGCTTTAAAGAAATTTGGAGATCAGAATACTACAGACGAACAAGATACCAAGCCAAATTTATTTCAGACCATAAAGATATAAAGTTTCTCAATGGAATGACGCTGTATGATGAGCATTGCGAGCACTGCGATAATCACCAGGGTTTATTGCATATTTTTAACGATTTGGAAAAAGCCGGGCTCTATAAATTTTTAAAATAATGTTTTCTCTTAAAAAACTATTTAAAAATAATTTTTTTACTGACATACGGGGAAAAGACACCAATTTTATAAAGTTACCGACCTATTGTTGTATCTGTGTAACGGAAAATTGTTTTTTTCATTGCCAGATGTGTCAAAAGTGGAAATTCGATATTAATTTTAGGGACCCCAAAGAGCCAAATTTGGAACACCGAAAAATGTTTATTGATTGCTTAAGAAGACTCGTAAAAGGAAAATTCCAAATAAATTTTGCAGGCGGCGAACCATTAATACGAGAAGAAACCTTGTCATTAATAAAATATGCTTCGCAAAAAGGTTTTGTTACTTCGCTTGCAACAAATGGCTTTCTAATAAATGAGCAGATGGCGAAAGAGATGGCAGGCTCAGACGTTGCGATAGTTAATATTTCTTTAGATAGCTTAAAACCAGAACGCCACGATTATCTGCGTGGCGTTAAGGGCGCATATTCTAAGGTGATGGAGGCAATAGAGTTATTGGATAAATATGCAAAAAATGCGAGCATATCGATATGCACGGTAATTTCTAACCACAACATCGATGAAGTTGCAGATATTGTGAAATGGGCTCAGGCGAATGATAAAATTGATGGAATAGGTTTTCAGGCGATAAGTCAACCTTTTGGAACTCCTGAAGACCCCTTCTGGTATTTAAATCCTGAATATAGCCATTTATGGCCCAATGATATTGCGCGGGCCAATAAAGCAATGGATGAACTTATAAAACTGAAAAAATCCAACTACAATAAGTTGGGCAACCCTTTAACCCAACTTTATGTATATAAAGCTTATTTTTCAGACCCTAACAAGTTTATTAAACAACAAAAATGCCATATAGATACACAAGCTATAACTATAGGTCATATTGGCGAAATAAAAATATGCTGCTATATGGAGCCAATCGGTAATATAAAGTGCGATGATATAAATGATGCGTGGTTTTCGGAGAGAGCAAAAAAACTGAGAGTAAAAATCAAAAATTGTAAAAAGAACTGCCAATCAATGGTAAATTGCAATTTTGATGAGTCGGAAGATTACGTTTACTAAAAATTAGTTAAGACTACAGGCAAATTTACTATGAAAATTTTCAGCAAACTCAACAAAATCATTTCAAGGGGAGCTAAAATGGCTGATTATTCTGAAACTAAGTGGGATAGAAACATTGCCAAAGAAGCGGAAAATGTGAAACCCAGGTTCTGCTGTATAGCAGCTACAGATTATTGTATGTTACGCTGTAAGATGTGTAATAAATGGTTTGAGCCGATTCCTAAGGTTGAAGAATTACCTTCATTAGACGAGTGGAAAAAGTTTATAAGTGCATTTAGAGATTTGGTAGATAAAGGTTTTGAATTAGATTTCGGAGGAGGCGAAGCGCTTTCAATGTCCGGGATTCTGGATTTAGTTAACTTTGCCAAAAAAAAGGGATTTAGCACTACGATTGCTTCCAATGGTTATCTCATTGACAAAGATATGGCAAAAAAAATTGGGGACTCAGGACTGGATGTAATAAGTATATCTTTAGATAGTCTTGAACCCGAAGTTCATGACCGAATGCGTGGAATCAGCGGTGTATATCAACGCGTGATGGATGCGATAGATAATTTAACAAAATATGCCAGGCATACCAGAAAGAGTATCTGTTGTATTATTATGAATGAAAACTTGGATGATTTGCTTAAACTAGCTGAATGGGTGGATAGAAATAAGAAAATCGATGGCTTATATTTTATGGCCATAGTCCAGCCTAACTATAGCGGACCATTAACCGATGCCTGGCGCGATGAATATAGATATCTTTGGCCGAAAGATAGGCCTAAGGTTTTTTCTATTCTCGATGAATTGATAAGATTACGGCAAAATGGCTCTAAGATTGGCAATAGGGTAGAACAGCTCAGGGCATACAAGGCTTATTTTGATAATCCTCAAAAGTTAGTGAATAAGGTAAAATGCATTGTTGGCGGTAAGGCAATAAGTGTTAATGCATATGGCTTTATTCAACTGTGCCTTTTTAAGGACTTCCTTGGCAATATAAGAAAAGATGACATCAGGGATTTATGGTACTCACAGGATGCACAACTAATAAGAAAAAAAGTAGAGGAATGCAAAACGAATTGTCATTTGTTTCTCAACTGTTGTTATATAGAAGATGATCCTTCTCTGTATGCAATTGACCCTCTTGACTATGAAGCAAAATAATTTCATTCAAAAACCCCGTTATTGTTGCTGGGTAATTAATTATCGCTGTATGTTCAGATGTAAGATGTGCTATATCTGGAATATTAACGATGATAAGACCGCGGAATCTACTATAGAAGAAAATAAGCAATTTGTGAAATCTTTGCGAGACCTGGTAGAGCCGGGATTTGAATTTCATCTATCCGGAGGAGAACCCTTACTTACAAATGGCATACTAGATTTAGTAAAATTTATTTCCGATGAGGGCCATAAAACTGACTTAGTTACCAATGGGTTTCTAATCAATAAATCTATGGCCAGAGATATCGTGGATTCCAGATTAGATACCTTAACCATTTCTCTGGATGGAATAAATAAGGAAACGCATAACTTTATAAGAGGGGTAGCGGGTAGCTATGAAAGAATAATGAGGGCTATCGGGTATATAGATAAATTTCGTAAAGATAAAAGACCGAAGATTTCCCTCCTGACTATTATTATGGAGCATAACTTAGATGAAATATTAAAGCTTGTAGATTGGGTTCAGCAGGATGAGAGGATAGAAATGATTAGTTTTCAAGCCGTCACTCAACCTTTCGGCGAAGCTGTGGACAATGTCTGGTTTATGAAAAGAGAAAACAGATTTCTCTGGCCCCAAGATACAGAGAAAGTAGCCAAGGTTATGGAAACGCTCCGGGAACTACGCCTAAATGGCTATAAGATCGGTAATCAGCCGAACCATTTTCTGCATTTCAGAGAATATTTTAAAGACCCGAATAGGTTTTTGAAGAAAATTAAGTGTAACCTGGGTGATTATGAGTTTCACATTGACCCTTACGGAAAAACATTTTTCTGTTGTTTAATGGAGCCATTTGGTAATATCAAAACCGATTATTTACCTGAAATCTGGTATTCTCCCGCAACTAAAACAATAAGAGAACAGATATATAATTGCAGGAAAAACTGCCATATTATGATTAACTGTTTTTATGAAGATGAATCAACTATAGATGTTCAAAAGGATCAGAAAAATGAAGTTATTTTTTAAGAACCGCGCATTTCTTGTTATTTTTAGCATAATCACCTTATTAATTTTACTAGAAATATCTCTTAGGTTAGCTGGAATTATATATATTGCAGTAAATACCCATGGCAAATTTAGCTCATATAGCAGAAATACCCAGAAACAGAATAGAGATGATTTTACTGTCCTTTGTTTAGGAGACTCTTTTACCTATGGCATGGGTACCTCTTACGAATATAGTTATCCTAAACAATTAGAGAAAATGTTTAATGATAGTGGTTTTGGTAAAGTAGTAAATATTTACAATCTTGGTAGTCCAGGTGGAAATTCTCGCCGAATAATCAAAATTTTTAAGGAAAGCATTAATAAGTATAACCCTCAACTGGCTATTGTGATGGTTGGCCAGAATAATCGGTGGAATTTAGAAGGCAGGGAGCAGTTTTGTCATGGCTCAGTAATTAAAAAACTGAGATTATCTCTTTACAATCTGCGCATTTATAAATTAGCTAAGATATTGGCAATGAATTTAAGGAATAAATTTGCCGGAGTTTTTAGAGATAAAGACGCTTTGGTAGCTAATGGTAAAATTGTGCTAGAAGTTAATGAGAAAGTGGCTAACGGTAGGCAACGGGTTAACATTAGCGATGCCGAATGGGGAAGCCATAGAAAAAGGCTGGAATTGTACAGAGAGACAAATAGGAGCGATTTAGCCATTGCCGAAATAAACAATATGCTTAATAGGTACCCCGAGGCCCCTCAACTACAGCATGAGTTAATACTTTTTTTGCGAGAAAAAGGAGATTATGATTTAGCGCTAGAATATGCCAAAAAAACATTAGCCAGTATTCCTAACGATCCTCAATATAATGCTGATACGCATCGGCAAATGGCGTATATCTATACCGCAAAAAAGGACTGGCAAGCTGCTAGGCAGGAGTTGGATTATGCCGTATATGATTTCGTATATATACAGAGCATTTTTCCAGAATTAAAAAATATATGCAATAAAGAAAGCGGTTTAGATTTCGATAAAGAAGCAGGCAAAATAAGAAAATTGGTTAATAAAATCTACGGCGAGAAAAGGACGGAAATCTGGGATGAGCTGTTGTATCTAGATAAGAACCAAACAGAGCAATTTAAGATGCTCGGGTTAGATTTAATAGAATTGATAGATATCGCTAAAAAAAATGAGATTGAACTGATACTTATGACCTATCCTTCTCCCGATCTATTTAATGAAGTAATACGACAGGCAGCCCTAAGATATAATATAGAGCTGATTGACAACGAATTAATTTTTAAAGAAAATTTGTCCAAAGAATCTCTGTTTGTTGCCGATGGTCATTGTAATATTAAAGGTTATAAATTAATCGCCCATAACATTTATTTTACATTGTTTAAAATAGGGATTTTATCTAAAAATACTACAGGGACAACTAAATGAAAGACGATACAAAGAAAGACAATTCTCTGCCAACCTTCTGCCTTTTAGTTGTATCCAAGAAGTGTAATTTCAAATGCAAGATGTGTAATATGTGGAAGAATATCAGTAGGCCTACAGAAAGAAAAGAGCTTACCATGGAGGAGATAAAAGGTTTTGTTGATGATCTTAAAAAAGTTACTATAACACCTATTTTTATACACCTTATTGGCGGAGAAGCATTATTGAGAGAAGATTTGATAGAGATTATCGCCTATATCAGAGAAAGCGGTTTTAACAGTTCGATTACCACCAATGGTTATTATATTGATGAGGATATGGCAAAGAGGATAGTAGAATCCCGCCTGACAGGCCTCTTCCTTTCATTAGATGGGCTTAAAGAAAAAACTCACGATTATCTGCGCGGAGTAAAAGGTAGCTATCGCCGAGTTATGAATGCTATCGAATTATTGGATAAATATAGAGGAAATAATAAGACGAATAGATTGAGTATCGGTATCACTATGACCATAATGGAAAAAAATTTAGATGAAGTTATAGATTTAGCGGAGTGGGTAAATAGTAATGATAAAATAAATGACTTATTTTTTAATGCTTGCTTACAACCGTTTGATTGCGATAATTACCAGAGAGATTGGTTTACACATCAGGAGCATAGGGAGATTTGGCCGCAGGGTATAGATAAAATATGCGGCATTCTAGAGAGATTGGCCATTTTAAAGGAAAATGGCTACAAGATCTGCAATCCTCCAGAACAACTGAGATTAATAAAAGGATATTTTAAGAATCCTTACCGATTTATCCACGAACAAAAAATTAAATGTCCACGCGGAGACCTCGCCCCAGAAATCAATGCTTACGGTGATATAAGTATGTGTTTTAATATGCCTGCGCTGAGTAATATAAGAGAGAGAAAGTTCTCTGAAGTCTGGTTTTCTAAAGAGATGCAAAGGGCTAGAGAAGAAATAAATAGCTGTAAGAAGGACTGCGATGCCGTAGCCAATTGTTTTTATAAAATTGAAAATATAACTGATTATGTATAAATCAGAGATAATGATTAACAAAATTCCCAAGACCTGTCTTTTAACGGTTACCAATAGTTGTGTTTTACGCTGCAAAATGTGCCATTTATGGCAACTTAATACTCAAGACAATGAAATTTCTATCGATGACTGTAAAAAATTTATAGATTCCTTAAATAAATTTAGTGCCGAACCTATCGAAGTACATCTTATCGGTGGCGAATCATTAATTAAAAAAGGCATATTAGACCTTATAAAGTATATTAGTAAGCAAGGTTCGCGAACAGTTATGACCTCTTCTGGATATACCATTGATAAACGAACGGCAGAAGGGCTGGTTAATTCCGGATTAAGTATCTTAAATTTATCTTTAGACAGCCCAGCTCCTTCCATTCATAATTTTTTAAGAGGCAAAGACGATTCTTTTAAGAAGGTTATGGAAGCAATAGAATATCTTAGTAATTTCAAAAACAACAAATTGAAAGTTGGTATTAATACCATCATTGCGGGAATTAACTTAGATAAGCTTATAGAACTTAGCGAATGGGTAGATAACAATAAAAACTTAGAATCTGTTTATTTTATGGCAGTGATGAGGCCGTTTGGTTCGGATCTAGATTGGGAGTGGTATACGAGAGCCGATTATGATTTTCTCTGGCCCAAAGAACCGGGAAAGACCGATTTTGTTATTGATAGATTAATTGAGCTAAAGCGCAAGGGTTATAAAATAGAGAATCCCGCTGGGCAGCTGGTTAGCTTTAAATCATATTTTCGTAATCCACAAAAATTCATAAAGAAAAACAGGTGTAATTTATCCCATCATGCTATAAATGTCAATGCCATTGGAGATATATATATATGTTTCTTTATGGAGCCATTGGGTAACATAAGGGATGGCAATATAAAAGAACTCTGGACTTCAGAAAAAGCAGAGAGCATAAGAGAAGAAATGTCTAAATGTAGAAAGAATTGCGAACTGGTTATTAATTGTTATTACGAAGAATAAGTAAAATGGATGTTAGACCCCCCCACTCTTGTTCAATAGTGCTTTTAAACAGATGTTTATTTAAGTGTAAGATGTGCGAAATGTGGAAAACGGCAGAGGAAGACAATGGGGTTTCTACATCTGAATGGAAATATTTTATCACTTCTCTAGCAGACTTGTTAGATTCACCACAAGAATTAGTTTTTACCGGTGGAGAACCCTTGCTAAGAAACGATACCCTTGAACTCATAAAGTTCGCTACTCAAAAGGGGTTCAAGACGATTATGACATCAAATGGTTATCTTATAGATGATAATGTAGCAAAGCAAATAGCTAAATCCGAATTAAAAGAAATATCTATTTCTTTAGATAGCATTAATTATAAGACCCATGATTTTCTAAGAGGCGTTGAAGGTGCATATTATAGAGCGATGAAGGCGTTTGATAATTTATATCGGTATTGTCCGGGATTAAGGATTGGCATTATCACGGTAATATCTGGGGTAAATTATAAGGAAATCGCTGATTTAGTTCAATGGGTAAAAAAAGCACAGTTTTTAAGCGGGGTATATTTTCAGGTCATAGCTAAACCTTTTTTTGTCCCTTTGGATGACAACTGGCATAAAGACAGTCCCTATGAATTCTTGTGGCCTAAAGATATTCTGGAAGTGCATTCTATGTTAGATAATTTAATAAATTTAAGAAAGAACGGTTATCCTATACATAATTTTCCTTTACAGCTTGAAATATTCAAAACCTACTTTAAAAATCCTCTCCAGCGTGTAAGAGAAACTAAATGTCATTTGGGTGATTACGTTATTAATATTGATCCCCCTGGGAACATTTCATTGTGCTGTTTTATGAAGCCGGTCGGTAATATAAAAAAAGATGATATTCGTAAACTATGGTATTCAGAAATCGCTAGCCAGCTGAGAACTAAGATGCATAGTTGCGAT